>JAOZMA010000289.1 GCA_029934555.1 Acidimicrobiia bacterium
CCGACCGAGATGGCTGGCAACGACAACGGTGGCTCCGCGATCGCGAAGCTCCATGATCGTCGGCAGACTGGCTCTGATCCGGAAGTCGTCGGCGACCGCGCCCCCGTCGAGCGGAACGTTGAGATCCGCTCGAACGAGGACGAGTCGCCCTTCGACGTCGAGAGCGTCGAGGGTCGGCAGGCTCATGTCAGACCAGTTTGCGAGCGAGGTCCACGAGGCGGGTTGAGTAACCCATCTCGTTGTCGTACCAGCCGAACACCTTCACCATGCCGTCGTCGGACACCATGGTCGAGAGTGCGTCGAAGATGACCGAATGTCCGTCTCCCACGATGTCGGTGGAGACGAGCGGCTCTTCGGTGTACTTGAGAATCCCCTTGAGCGGACCATCGGCTGCGGTCTTGAACGCCGCGTTCACCTTCTCGACGGTGACATCATCGGCATCGACGGAGACCACGAGATCTGTGATCGATCCGTCGGCGACGGGAACACGCAGGGCGGTTCCCTTCAGCTTCCCCTCCATCTCCGGCATGACCACTCCAACGGCGGAAGCGGCTCCGGTCGATGCAGGGATGATGTTGACGGCGGCTGCACGTGCACGACGGGGATCCTTGTGGATGAAGTCCAGAACGCTCTGATCGTTGGTGTAGGCGTGAATGGTCGTGAACATGCCCTCTTCGACGCCGAAGGTGTCGTTGAGCACCTTGACCATCGGTGCAAGGCAGTTCGTTGTGCACGACGCGTTCGAGATGATCTTCTGTGTCGCGGGATCCAGGCCGTCGTCGTTGACGCCGATGACGACCGAGTAGTCGGGATCGGACATCGGCGCGGACACGATGACCCACTTGGCGCCGGCTTCGAGGTGCTTCGAGGCAGTCGCGTGGGTGCGGAAGACGCCGGTGGACTCGATGACCACGTCGACTCCGAGTTCTCCCCAAGGGAGCACGGCCGGATCGCGCTCGGCGAAGACCTTGATGCGATCACCGTCGACGACCAGTTCATCGCCATCGAGGACGACGGAGCCCGGGTAGGTGCCGTGCACTGAATCGTGCTTCAGGAGATACGCGAGCATCGACGGATCCGACAGATCGTTGATGGCCACGATGTCCATGCCTGCTACATCGTTCTTCAGCTTCGCAAGCGTGGTTGCGATCGCTGCGCTGTCGGAGAGCTGTGCATTCGACACGGTCTCCTTGAGATTCGCGAAGATGTCTCCGCCTTTGGATGCTCGGAGAAAGTTCCGACCGATCCGACCGAAACCATTGATGGCTACACGCATGATGACCTTCCTGAAGGTAAGTGGTTATGTCTGAACGAGTCCCCGGAGAACGGCGCCGAGCCGTGTCGGATCGTGGCACGGACGCTCGGCTGTCTCGTCGAGCAGGTCCGCGGTCACGAGGTCCGCACCGTAGGTCGCGGCGGCCTCTGCATCGATCCCGACCGCTTCGAGCGGCGGGTCGACGGACACCGGGGAGTCAGACGCGACGATAGCACTGGGTGGGCGTACACCGGTCAGGCGGATGAGGGCTTCGAGGTGGTTCACGGCGTCCATGCCGAGCGTCTCTCCGTCCTGGGTGACGGTGTTCGCAACGTAGACGAGCGGGGCGTCCGATCGGTTGATGGCATCGACGATCCCGGGCACCACCATGGCTGCGATGATCGACGTGTACAGGCTCCCCGGACCGAGCACGATCTGGTCGGCCGACTCGATCGCTGTGATGGCCGACCCGCTCACCGGTGCATCCTCGGGAGCGACCCGGATGGCGCTGACCGTGCCCCGGGCGAGGGAGATGTTGACCTGCCCGCGAACCTCCTGGCCATCGATGATTGCAACGAGTTCAAGATGCCAGGGTGACGCGGGGATCACCGAACCGGCCGCACCGAGGAGCCTCTCCGACAATCGCAATGCTCCCTCGAACGATCCCTCGATCTCGGCGAGCGCCGCGATGATGAGGTTGCCGAGCGAGTGTCCGCGAACATCTGCCCCTTCGAATCGATACTCGTAGAGCCGTCGCCACACCGAGTCATCGGGGGTGAGGGCGATGAGCGATTTGCGGATGTCGCCGGGAGGCGGGATGTCGAGGTCCGGTGCGAGCCGCCCCGAGGAACCCCCGTCATCGGCCACGGTCACGATGGCATCGATGCGATCCGCATAGGAACGGATGGCCTGGAGGGCGCGTGCAAGTCCCTTTCCTCCACCGATCGCCACAACGTGCGGGCCACGGTGCACGAAGTCGAGGGCTTCGAGGAGCGCTCCCCCGTCAGTGCTGGTTGGCATGCCCATCTCCCAGCCCCGCGTCGCGATGGTGCACGGTCACCTGGTGGTCGTGGCCTCGAAGATGTGCGCCGATCGCTTCGGCCATCGCGACCGATCGGTGTCGTCCACCCGTGCAACCCACTCCGATCGTCAGGTACGCCTTGCCTTCCTTCTCGTACTCCGGGATGACGAAATCGAGCAGATCCTCGACCTTCTCCAGGAATTCCCCGGCCTGTTCGAAGGAGAAGACGTACTCGCTCACTGCCGCGTCGACTCCGGTAAGGGGGCGCAGCTCGGGTCGCCAATGCGGGTTGGGGAGGAAGCGTGCATCGAAGAGAAGATCGACCACCCTCGGCACCCCGTGCTTGAACCCGAACGACGTGACGTCGATCTGCATCCGCCGTTCGGGGAACCCCCGGGCGAATGCATTGCGCAGCCGGTCCCCGAGCTGGTGAACGTTCAGGTTGGATGTGTCGGCGATGATGTCCGCGAGTCCCCGGATCTCGAGCATGTTCTCGCGTTCGAGCGCGATCGCCCGGTCCAATGTCGGTGCCGTCACCGGATGCGGTCGCCTCGATTCCTCGAAGCGGCGGATCAGCACGCGGTCGTCCGCGTCGAGGAACAACACCGTGGTCCGGAGTCCCATCTGACGGAGCAGCTTCACGGTCTCGTCGAGTTGTTCCACTGTGACGCCACCCCGGCTGTCGACGACGACGGCGATGCGGTCGCGAGATTCATCGCCGACGTCCGCCCGCCCCACGAGTTCAACGACAAGATCTGCCGGCAGATTGTCGACGACGAAGAACTCCATGTCCTCCAGAACGTCGGCCGCATGCGACCGCCCGGCGCCCGACATCCCTGTGATGATGACAACGTGTGGTTCGGACAGGGCTTCTTCGTCAACTTCATCCATGGAGGTTCTCCCAGAGTGTTACTGCCACACTATCGGGCAATACTTCGTCGAGCTCTTT
>JAOZMA010000290.1 GCA_029934555.1 Acidimicrobiia bacterium
AGGAGATCGAGGTAGAGATCACCTCGCTCGAGAAGGAGCAATCGTCGATCAAGAAGCTCATCGCGGAGCGTGCGAAAGCGGCCGGTGCGGCGCCGGGGTCCCTCTTGCGTCCTGTCCCTGGCTGGATCTCATCGGGGTTCGGACCGAGGGTCCACCCGATATACGGCTACTCGCTGATGCACAACGGCGTCGACATGAACGGCGGCATGGGCCAGAACATTGTCGCGGCAGCAGACGGAACGGTCTTCTTCACAGGGGTGAAGGGCGGCTACGGGAATTCGATCATGATCGATCACGGCGGCGGCATGGTGACCCTGTATGCCCACCAGTCGAGGTTCGCCGTCTCGAACGGACAGAAGGTGAACGCCGGACAGGTGATCGGGTACGTGGGCACGTCGGGAGTTTCGACCGGGCCACATCTCCACTTCGAGGTCCGGATCAATGGCAACCCCGTGGATCCCGCCAAGTACTTCTAAGAGAACGCCCGGCGGCATCACTCAGCACACTCCTAACCTCTGACCATGGCTGAAGGTCACAAAGTCGTTGCAACCAACCGGCGTGCACGGCACAACTATGACATTCTCGATACGTTCGAGGCAGGGATGGTTCTCACCGGATCAGAGGTGAAGAGTCTTCGTGCGGGCCAGGTGCAGCTCAAGGACGCCTACGGAGTGCTGCAAGGCGGAGAGTTGTGGCTGGAGAACGCCCATATTGCCCCGTACTCATTCGCTCTTGAGGGTGGCCATGCTCCCGAACGAAAACGCAAGTTGCTGCTCCATCGTCGCGAGATCGATCGCCTCACCGGCAAGATCAACGAGCAGGGGCTCACGCTGGTTCCTCTTCAGATCTACTTTGTCAATGGCAGAGCCAAAATCGAGATCGCCCTCGCCAAGGGCCGTCACACGTACGACAAGCGGAAGAAGCTCATCGAACGCCAGCAGAAGCGAGAGATGGACAGAGCGATAAGGCACAGGAGATAGCCGCCAGTCGCCAGTCCCCAGTCCCCGGCCAAGAGCTCCGCAGCCCATATGTGGTGAATGTTCTGGCTGATCTACTGATCTACTGATCCACTGATCTACTTCCCTTACGCGCCACCACCCGCGCTTCATGCCGGTCTTCCATCGACCAACCTTCTTCGTAGTGGAGGATCTCGAGGCCGTCCACCAGCGAGGGCGCTTCGCCTTCATCGAGGAGGTAGGGGAGGGGAGGGCGTTCCCGGCGCTCCAGGTTGCGCACCGTTGCGACGGAGAACGCGATCAGTCCGCCGTCCGCGAGACGTTCGATCGCCGGTTGGAACAGATCTCGCTGAAGGTAGTGAACCATGAGGATCAGATCCCATGGACCGTCGGGGAGCGTCTCGGCGGTGAGATCGCTGTGGATGACCCGAACGGCGACTCCAGCTTCTGAAGCCCGCTCGGCGGCGAGGCGTATGGCCACCTCAGAGGTGTCGACCATGGTCGTATCCCAACCACGCTCAGCGAGCCAGATGGCGTGCCTCCCGGCGCCCCCGGCGAGGTCGAGTGCTCGACCGGGTGGCCCGAGGAGCGGCGCCAGGTCGGTCGATACGAACACTGATGGATCTGCGGGCGCTGACCGTTCCCGATAGCGGTTGTCCCAGGACGAGCGCATGTCGGCTGGCTCCCTTAAGAGGGCATTGCTTCGAGTTGAGCGAAGATCTCCGCGACCTGGTCGATCTCGAGGAAGCCTGCCACTCTGAGCAGCGTCGTTCCGTCTCCTGAGGTGAAGACCCAGAACGGATAGGCGCTCAATCCGAACTGCTCGGCGAGAGCCAGGTCGGGGTCGAGGATCGCAGGGAACGGGAGTTGGAGTTCGTCGAGGTACGGCTCGAGGGGGTTTCCTCGTGCCGGGTCGATGGAGCTGGTGACGCTGATCAGCTCCACGTTCGGATACAGATCAGCGTTCTCGGTGTACCAGTCCGACAACGGGGGTAGCTCCCGCTGGCAGTGCGGACACCAGTGGGCCCAGATGAGCCACGCTCGGGCTGTCCCGTCGGACGGATCGATGTTCATCTCAGTTTCTGAGTAGTAGTCGACTCCTGAGACTTCGCCGAGGACCATTCCGAGAGCGGCATCCGGTTGGCCTTGCTCGAACTGCGGGAGAGTTCCGGCGGGAACACTCGGCGCAACGGCTGCAGATGCACCCGAAGCGGAAGGAGCGATGAGGGAGTCCGTTGCGAGATCGTCGACCTTCTGATCCACAGCGTTGACGGACACCTGAACATCTTCGACATCGATGCCAACCGAATCGATCTGCTCCTCAAGAGCAGTGATCTGTTCGTCGGTCCGGCTCGCAGATATCAGGGTGAACACCTGCATGGCGAAGACAGCGACCAACCCGACTGCGAGAGCGATCAACCATCCGCGGGCCGCGTTGGATGATCGCGACTTCTCGGCGCCGGAGGTGACGTCAATCGTTGACGGCGTCTGCGTGGCAGGTTCGGTTACTTCGTTGCTTGAATCTTGCGGTTCAGAATCCATGGCGGCAGGCTATCTGAGGACGGCTCCTAGCGGGGCGGGTGAGCGGTGCCGAAAGTGCACGACTACGCTTGAAGGTGTTGAACGCGCCTTGCGTGTTCCCCAGATATGGGGGTGACATGGTTTCGACCGTGAGGGTTGAGGCGCCGGAAGCGAGCCGAGGTCCCCGGAGCCTCGTTAAATAGTCGGGAACAAACATAAATGCCGATAACGAAAGTTACGCATTCGCTGCCTAATTAACGCAGCGTGTCCGCCCGGTGGGTGCCTGTCTCGCCGGATCCGGGCATAACAATGCAGGATGCCCCCGCCGGGGTGTCGGGACCGGTGGGATAAGACAATTCTGACTAGGGCCCAGGAGAAACTGCCGACGGCGTCTCCAGGGTTCCGAAAGCTCGCTGTCGGCTGCGCTCGGAGATGCCGACGCTGAAACCTCGTGGGACGGGGGTTCGATTCCCCCCACCTCCACCGAAGACCCCGGCAGTGATGCCGGGGTCTTTCTCGTATCGGAGGGCATTGACGCCACTATCCGGGTGTACCGGAGGCACGGCTCCTGGCTACGGCTTCGCGAATCTTCACTTGGACGGCGAAGAACATCGCTTGCTTCCTCGCGGTATCGAGCACCACTCGCGTCGGTCGTCCGACGGCTACGTCCCAGATGAGTTCGTCGAGCTCGTTGGCTGTCAGCGGCTGAGAGGGTTCTGGG
>JAOZMA010000291.1 GCA_029934555.1 Acidimicrobiia bacterium
ACCCCCCGCCGATGCGTCGGGGGGACAGGAGAAGGGTTCACTATCGCCTCAGAAACCGTGGATTGAGATCAGGCAGAGAGATATCAGCTTCTCGAGGTTCATGATCGACGCTTTGAGTTTCCCAAACCCGGGTCTCTCGTTTACTCGGCGATATCGAGGGGGAGTCATCCCCGGTCAGTCGAATCCGCCGCGAGCCGTGTCGCCGCTTCTCCGGGAATCTGCGGCACCGTACAAACCGGCGATGGGATCGTAGACGGCTGCCTGCACACCACCGAAGTACATCGCAAGGTCGGGGAACCGGCGCGCTGTCATTCCGTCGAGCGAGCGGACATCGAGGCCGGGCTCGTAGGCGATCATGAGCTTCCCCCCGAAGACCTCGACGTGCAACCTCGGATGCGAAACGGCATCCCGGAGGGACATGCCCAGGTGGATGAAGTTGAGCAGTACCTGCGCGACCGCTGTCGTTATGCGGGAAGCTCCGGGACTCCCGATCGCGAGGATCGAGCCGTCTGGCCGGCGGGCAAGCGTGGGAGCCATATTGGAGACCAGGCGGGTGCCCGGGGTGAGTGCGTGGTAGTCCTCGGACATGAGCTCCACCTCCCCGAGCGAGTTGTTGAGGTACATCCCCGTCCCCGGCACCAGGGCGCCTGCCCCGTAGCCCGCAGACAACGTGATGGCACAGCCGTTGCCGTCCGTGTCGGCTGTGGACGTATGGACCGTGCTCGGTGATCGCTCCACGGCGGACAGGTCTCCGTCGTGCGCCCATGAGAGGAGCTGTTCGGCGGCCTCAGCCCGTGTCCCGTAGTCGCCGAGTTCTTCGGCTCGGTAGTGGAGTACCGCCCGTTGGATTCTGGCCATTCGGTCGATCTCCCCCGGATTCCAACCATCAAATGGGGGTGAGGAGGCGAGCAGGAGGATCGCACTGGACACCACCCCGCCAACCGCGGGTGGCGGGTTCGTAGCGATCTCCCACTCATCGAGCTGGAAGCGGATCGGGTCGCGAACTTCGACCCGGTAGGCGGCCAGGTCCTCCTCGGTGAGGATGCCACCGCCTTCTCGGACGGCGGCGGATGTCCGTGTACCCAACTCCCCCTCATAGAGAACCGAGGCTCCGGACTCGCCGATCCACCGAAGCGTGTCGGCCAAATGCGGGATCTCGATGATGTCCCCCTCAGCGACGGGGCTGCCGTCGTCGTGGTGGGTGATCGCTCGGCTCGTCTCGTTCCATCCGAAGATCGACCGATGCGCATGGTCTAGATACTCGGCAGACGCCCGGGACATGGGGAATCCGGCTTCCACGATCTTCACCGTTGGCTCGAAGATGGCGCTCCACTCGATGGAACCGAAACGCCGATGGGCTTCTGCGAACGCAGCGAACGCCCCGGGTGTGGCGACCGATCCCCATCCGACGATCGTCTGGGTATGGCCTCCGTAGCTCATCTCGACTTCGCGTTTGCCTCCGCCGAACTGATCCGCTGAGAGCCCGCGACCGGGCATCTCCGCATAACCGTCGATCACGATGGGCTCACCATCATGTGGCCACACGGTGATGAACCCGCTGCCGGCCGGTGCGATGATTCCGATCTCGGTGCACATCGAAGCGATCGAGGCCCCGATCGCAGCATCAACAGCGTTGCCGCCGGCATCCGCGACGGCCGCTCCCGCGGCCGCCGCAAGACCCGTTGCCGATGCGATCTGAACTCTTCTCACGGCGACGAACGTTAGACCGATGCAGGATCCTCCACCATCGCGGCTTCGATCGTGTTGTTCTCGTCCAAGAGCGCTTCGATTCCACCCTGAACGTGGTGAGCGACGACTTCGATGCGGCTCCTTCGACTGTGGTCGTCGCTCCAGAATCGACGTTGGACCGAACCGGCGATCCAGATGCGATCCCCACGCTCGAACCGGGTTGCGTCTTCGTCCGCATCCCAGAACACGGCGGGAACAACATCGATACGCCTGCGGGGCTCGTCCGTTCTCGTTGTTACGAGGTATCGGACGAGCGTGGCTCCGCCGTCGAAGACTCTGATCTCAGGTGCGGCTGCGAGCCGGCCTGCGATGACGACAAGGTTGAGGTCCATGACATCTCCTCTCGATTCGAGGAGGTGCGGGAGCCACGATCGTATGAAACGGCTGTGACAGATTCTTGGCGCGCCGGGAATGAGCGTGGTCATGGACCTGTAACCGAGGAGACAGCGGGCAGTAGTACGTACGACGTATGACGTACGACGTATGACGTACGACGTATGACGTACGACGTATGACGTACGACGAACACGGATCAGGGGAGGGCAGAGACCTCCGAGTCGTACTACGTCATACGTAATACGTACGGCTCTCCATAGATTCCCCACCGAGCCGCCGAAGCCCCAGGCGGTTCACTTCATGAACTGCGAGCGATCTCCAGATCGAGGGCGTCGAGCCCGGGGAAGGAGGGATCATTGAGCACGATGGCGTCCGCGATCTTGCGGGCGGTCGCTGTCTCGCCGGTGCTCGCTGCAGCGCGTGCCGCGATGTACCAGACACGAAGATCGGACTCTTTGGCGTTCGGACCCACCCGGTCGGGACCGGTGAGATCCCACGCCCCTTCGGCATCGCCCTCGTCGAGCAGATACGATCCGTAGACGACCTTCCCCTCTTTCCATACCGAGGGTGCGACGTCGGCCTTCTCGAGGGTCTCCCATGCCGACTTCACGTCCTTGCCGCGGCCCTTCGCTCGCAGAACGTCCATCTCGATCGGCAGATGCGACGCGTCTCCCGCCATGCGACGGTAAGCACGGAGTTCCGAGAGCGCGGTATCCCAGTCACCGATCCGGTACGCGGACAGGCCGAGGGTCTCCCGAATTGTGGAATCCTGCGGGGCAAGGTTCTTCGCACGCTTGGCGTCCTTCACAGCGGCGTGATAACGCCCATCGTTCATCGCTGCGGAGGCATCACCGAGTGCCTCGAGTGCCGGGGCGATTCGATCCTTCGGCGTCACACGAACGAGCGCCTCAACGATCCAGTTGGGAAGGTCTACCGCCGAACCCTGCAGGTCACGCCGGCGTTTCGTCTGGTGACCTTCCCACTCGGCCTTCTTGTCGCTCTTCGATGATCGGCGGTCGTCGCTTCCGTATGACCTGCCAGAAGAACCCTCGGAGCGGCCGTAACCGCTCGACTTACCCGAACCGCCCGAACGACCAGATC
>JAOZMA010000292.1 GCA_029934555.1 Acidimicrobiia bacterium
CGAACTCATGAGGTGACAGAACGGTTCGTCGACTCTGAACTTCGAAGTCGGCAGGCGTCTCGGCTTCCAGAACGTCGATCCTCCACGTTGATGATCCCTTGACCTCGTACGACACGTAGCAGCGCCACGCCCCCCGATACAGAACGCAGTGGCCTTCCTCGATGGAGTTGGCGTTGAAGTCGTCCTTCGACGCCGACCACACCTCCTCGAAGTCGACCCCGTCGGTGCTCACTGAGACGGCGCACCGACCGGCCCTCCCCTGTTCGAGTGGCTTTCGCTCGCGTGTGAACAGCGTGAAGACCTCGGACTCGGGATCGAAAGAGACTTTGCCGCCAACCCAGTTGCCGTAGCCCTCCCCGGGCGGTGTCCGGACGATGGTCGCTACCGAGGGATCGAAGTCGAGGACACGTTCAGGATCGGGCATGTTGTCCTCTCAAGAAGGGGTCTACCCCTTGACGGAACCGGCTGTGATGCCGCGCACGAAGAACCGTTGGAGCGAGAAGAACACGATCATCGGCACGACGGTGATGATGAAGGCTCCGGCAGTCAAGAGATGCTCGCGCAGACCGAACTCTCCGGCGAGCGACGCCACGACGACGGTCGCCGGCATCGCGTCTCGGGTCGCTCCGATCATCGTCCGGGCGATGAGGTAGTCGTTCCAGGTCCACAGGAACTGGAAGATGGTGAACGTGGCGAGAACCGGCACGGAGAGCGGGACCACGAGTCGCCAGAAGATGGTGAAATGGTCGGCTCCGTCGATTCGGGCGGATTCGAAGACATCGCGCGGTAAGCCTGATACGTAGTTGTGGATCAGGAAGATCGCGAACGGCAGGGCGAAGCCCGTATGCGTCAGCCACACTGCAGGAATCGTCCCGGCAAGATCGAGATCAGGGAAGATCGTCAACGTCTTGTCGATGAACGGCATGGTGAGATGGGCTCCACCGGAGTACATCTGAAGCAGCGGGATCAGGGCGACTTGGGAGGGAACGGCGAGCAGCGCCACCACGGCGATGAACAGCCAATCCCGGCCCTTGAATTCGATCCAAGCGAACGCGTAGGCTGCGAACGCCGCGATGGCGATCGGGATGATGGTCGAGACGATCGCGATCGATGCCGAGTTAAGCAGTCCATTCGCCAGACCACCCGTCGCCTCCGCTCCGAGCACGTCCGAATAGTTCTGGAGCGATAGTCCGCCGTAGCCGTTCGCCGAATCCTGCCAGAACATCCACCATCCGGAGTTGCGCATCGCGTCTTTGGTTCTGAACGAGTTGATGAACAGCCCGAGCGACGGGATCGTCCAGATGACGACGAAGAACCACAGTATCCAGGTCGGGATTCCGCCGAGGAAGCCTTTGACCCGGCTACCAAGCGCGTCGGGATTCGGTCCGACTGTGGCGGGTTGATTGGTCGTCGTCATCAGTGAGCCGCCCTCTGCTTCTGCATCCGTCGGATGTTGAGCCACATGATCGGAAGCACGGCGAGGAAGAGCACGACGGCGATCGCCGAACCGAGGCCGAAGTCGAGCTCTGTGAACGCTCGCTGCCACATCTCATTGGCAAGGACCTGTGTATCGAAGTTGCCGTTCGTCATGACCTTCGGAATGTCGAAGACCTTGAGCACCGTGACGATGAGCGTTGTGACCACGACACCGATCGTAGGTGCGACCTGCGGGATGGTGATACGCCAGAACACCTGCGACTCGGTGGCGCCATCGATTCGAGAAGCCTCGATCAACTCCGTTGGCACGGCCTTGATCGCAGCGGAGAGGATCACCATCGCGAAGCCGGTCTGGATCCAGATGAGGACGACCATCATCCAGAAGTTGTTGAACGGCGATTCCTGCAAGAACAAGATCGGCTGACCGATCGTCTGCCCCGTCGCTTCGATGACCGCAAACCCTCCGAGTCCGGGACCCAGGAACCGATAGATCAACCACAGCAACGGCAACGCCACAACCACCGCGCCTCCGGCAACGGCCGGCATTCGCGCCCTGTTCCCGCGCCACGCGATGTACAAGACGCCGGCGAGCACAAGCCCGAGAAGGATCACGATCACCGTTGTGGCGGTTGACGAGTTGCTCCACTCACCGACCTTGACCCACACAAAGTTCATGACGCCGGTCTGAGTCTTCTGTGGCGGACGGGCGATGTACATGAATCGCCAGATGATGGATGCACCGACGAACGAGATCGCCATCGGCATGAAGATCATCGACTTCGCGACGTTCTCTCCCTTGCTGCGATCTGAGAGAACCGCGACCGCCAAACCCATGCCCGTAGAGAAGATCGTGACGGCGAAGATCCACCAGAGGTTGTTCGAAATGGTCCCCCGCACTACGGCGAACCCGGCGAACCCCACAAGAATGACTCCAAACGCGATCGCCGAGAGCGATCCGCCGTTCAAAGCGGCCGTCTGGCCAAGGCGACGCCCCGAGAACCTGGCGATCACCATCCCGACGAGGAGAGCAACAACACCTACCCAAAGCAAACGACTCGTGAAAATGTCGGTCCAGTCGCTGAAGTCGATGATTCCCGGATCGGTGGCGATGTCGGCATAGTTCGTGAGTCCGGTCCACGTGAGTTTGGTCGGTGTACCGGTGAGCAGAGAGAGGTACATCGTCTTGATGAGTGGCAACACGAGCGTCATGAGGATGAACCCGAGGGCCGGGGCAAGGAAGATGTACTTGCGCGACTCGAGTGCGATGTCCCGGCGCATGATGTGATCGGGCAGCGGGAAACTCCCGACCCAGGCGCCGAAACCGACGCCGAGGACGACGGCTGCCATGACCGCTTCGACGCGCGTTCCTCCTCCGAGGGCCGGGAACAACCAGGCGCCGAACAGCCACCCGAGCGAACCCCAGAGGAGAAGTGGACGGGCGAGACCCGTTCGCCGTCCTCTGGCGACCCAAATCGCGGCCCCCAGGCCAAGCCCCACACCGACCGACAGGAGAAGGGTTACCGGTTCAATCGCGGGGAAGTATTCGGGTTTGACGGTGATTCCGACCAGTCCACCGAGGAGAACACCGGCAGTCATGCCGATTGCGAGGTGGATCGACGGCGAGGAGGAACGCGAGAGAGCGTACCCGGTAGCCGTACCGATCAAGACTGCAACCACGGTCACGGTCACGGGTTGATCGATGAGTCGGTTACCCCACAGAAGCCCGAACACGATGAGAGATGAGATA
>JAOZMA010000293.1 GCA_029934555.1 Acidimicrobiia bacterium
CGACGATGGCCGTCTTGCCGACGCCGGGTTCTCCGATGAGCACCGGGTTGTTCTTTGTGCGGCGTGACAGCACCTGGATCGTGCGGCGGATCTCCTCGTCGCGACCGATCACCGGATCGAGCTTGCCCTGCCGAGCGAGTTCGGTCAGGTCGCGTCCGTACTTCTCGAGCGGAGCGAAGGTGTCTTCGGGGTTCTGTGAAGTGATCCGTTGACTACCGCGCACTTCGGTGAGCGCTCCGAGGATCGCGTCCTTCGTGACACCGGCTTGGCGGAGGAGGTCACCGGTTGATCCGGTGGACGTGGAGAGCGCAAGCAGCAGATGCTCGACCGAGATGTAGTCATCCTTCAGCGTTGTTCGTTCGACGTCTGCGTCCTCGAACACTGTGAGTGATTCTCGTGAGAATGTGGCTTCACTCCCACCGACGACGGTGGGAATCGCGGCGAGCGCCCTCTCAACAGGGCCGCTGATGTCGGTGGCGTGGATGCCGAGCTTCGCCAGGATGGGGTAGATGAGGCCGTCGGTCTGGGCGAGGAGGCCTGCGAGTAGGTGCCCGGGTTCCACGTACGGCTGAGTACGCTGCGTCGCGAGGTCGCGTGCGGAGAGGATGGCCTGTTGCGATTTCTGCGTGAAGGCATTGAAGTCCATGAGGGTCCGTTCTTCGTCGTTTCAGTGTTGCCAGTTACTCAACACCAAGAATGATACATGTATGCCAGGTAATTTGAGTCGATATATATCAAGTTTGTCGGTGCGCTGCGCGTGGTGAGCTTCGCTGATCGTGGTGGCTGGTGGGTGGTGGCCCAGATCATCCTCTTCGGACTCTACGTCCTTGCGATGCTGGGAACCGACCCGATCATGGAGGGGATCGGCCTCGAGTACGCCAGAGCCACCGGCATCGTCATGGTGGTGATCGCAGTGGTCATCGGGGTCTGGTCGATCGTCGTGCTCGGCCGGAACCTCACCATCTATCCACATCCGGTCCACCAAGCCACGCTCGCGGATCGTGGGCCATACCGCCTGGTCCGGCACCCGATCTATCTCGCGGTCATCGTCGGCGGCGTCGGCCTTGCGCTCGCATTCCTGAATACGGCCGGTGTGCTCGTCGCACTCGTCTTCATCCCTTTCTTCGGGGCAAAGACGGGCTTCGAGGAGGATGGCCTGGTCGAGCACGTCCCCGGCTACCGCGAGTACCGGTCCGCTATTCCTTATCGAATCATCCCCTGGTTCATGTGAATCTTCGTTGTCGAGATGATGTGGGAAATGGAAGCGTCGGTGTCGGCGTTACCCAACGACCGAACAAGGAGATGACCGATGCCGAAAGCAGTCTGGAATGGAACCGTCCTCGCCGAGAGCGATGACATCGTGATGGTCGAGGGGAACCACTACTTCCCACCATCATCGCTGAACGAGGAGTTCTTCGCTCCGAGCGATCTCGAGAGCCGGTGCCCCTGGAAGGGGACGGCGGGCTATTACGACGTGACCGTTGGCGGGGACACGAACCCCGGTGCAGCATGGTTCTACGCCGAGCCCAAAGCGGGAGCTGAGGACATCAAGGGCCGGGTCGCTTTCTGGCGCGGGGTTCGAGTCGAATCATGACCATGGCGTTATCCTGGGGCTCCCCGACTACGGAGCCCCATGATCCCCATCCGCATTGTTGAGACCGAGCGAGAGGACTTTGACGAGCCCGTCGTTGAGCTCTGGATGGAGAACGAGTTCGTCGGGATGGTCTTCTGGGACGGCTCGTCCACGATCGTTCAGATCTACCCGGCCGGGGACGATGACATCCACGACCTCGAGATACGTGACCTCTTCCGGGCCCTCGAGATGGCCGAACGCATCGTTGATCCCCTGGCATTCGACCAGGTCGACGGACTCATCGAACTCGGTGGTGGCCGAGCTCAGGCGAAGCGCGAGGAACCGGAGGACGACTGGTCGGAGGAGGACCCGTCGACAGTTGAACTCCTGTCGGAGTTCGACCCGCTGGCCGCATTCCGATCCGAAGATGGTGAAGGCTTCTTTCCGAAGGAAGTCGCCGAGCGGTTCGTTCGTCGATGCGAGGAGTTGAGGCTTGCCGTCGTCGAGATGGAGGGTTTCGATCTCATCACCGGCGAGCTGAAGGCCCGACCCGGTCTCGAACTCGTGGTTCGGCCACAGCCGGTCATGTCGGCTGCTGAGTTCTGCTCTCATGCGAATGCCACAGCCCTCGACCACCTCACCGGTTGGCCCGTCCGTGACTCGCTCGTTGTCGCTTTCGTCGTCCAGCAGCAGGATGGCGAGACGATCGTGGCCTGATGATCCAGCTTCGCTGGATGTAGTCCGTAGTCCGTAGTCCGTACTGGGTACTGAGTACTGAGTACTGGTACGGGTAACATCCGGGCTAACTAGTCGCGATCGAGGGAGATCTCCACAAATGTTCGATTACAAAGAAATGAAGACCTACTGGTGGCTGTTCCTGGTCTCCGGGCTGTTCAGCCTGTTCATCGGTGCGGCCCTGGTGTTCTGGCCCGGCAAGACACTCACGGTTGTCGGTTGGCTCATCGGTCTCTGGATGCTCTTCTTCGGCATCTTGCGAGTCGTCATGGCCCTCTTCGGAGGCAAGGCGGACGGGCGATGGGTTGTCCTCATCGTCGGCATTGTCGGTGTCGCTCTCGGTATCGTGGTGATGAAGAACCCGTCCGAGACTGTTGGCATCATCGCTCTCGTTGCTGCGATCTTCTGGATCATCAGCGGAATCATCGACGTGTTCCGTGCCATCACCGACAGCGAAATGCCCTCACGAGGTTGGGTCATCTTTGGTGGCTTTGCCGCTATCGGAGCGGGTGCGATCCTGTTGTTGTGGCCCGCCGCGACGATCACGGTTCTCGCGATCATCGCCGGAATCTTCTTCATCATCGATGGCATTATGCAGATCATGGCCGGATTCGAGATCAAGAAGGCGTGACCCGACTTCGTTGGATGTAGTCGGTAATTCGTAGTCCGTACCCTCGTCCCTCCTGCCAGCGGCAAGAGGGACGAGGCGCGTCGCGTCTTCTTCTCTTCCCTTCGTCTGAATCCACGGTTGGTGCTCGGGTTCACCGGCGAGATCTGATGGTGGGGTTGCGATTCGAGCTGGTGGTCGTGATCACGATCTGGGTGAAGGTGCGAGCAAGGGCTTTCTGACATTCTCCACCACGCAGTGAGGAGAT
>JAOZMA010000038.1 GCA_029934555.1 Acidimicrobiia bacterium
ACCAACCGATACAAGACCTCCGAGTCGTACTACGTCATACGTACGGCGTACTACGTTCCGTGATAGCGAGCTTGCGGATCCTCGCTGTGAGTTGCCCGGTCGTGAGATGTGGTGCGTCGTCGATGATCCGGTCTACTACGGCTCGGGCGGTGTCGTCGTCGAGATGGGTGGTCTGCCACACAATGGTGCGGGCCCTGCGCTGATCGATCAGACCCCCAGCGAAGGCTTCGAACACCTTCGGGAGGCGATCACGCAGATCGAGGGCGAACGACAGCTCCACATCCGCCGTCCTGCGGGTGAGTTGCAGGGCGGCACGCAGTTCGTAGGCGGCGCCTTCGGCCGCACTCTGATAGTCCCAGCCTTCTTCGTCCTGATAGGCGGTAGCGGTCGATGCCATTGCCTCATATGTCTGTGCGGCGTAGTGCGACGCCATGCGTTGTCGGGCACACATCACCGTGACCCGATCATCGCCGGACAACTGATCGAGATCGATGCCGGACAAGACGACGCCGAGGAACGGGCCCGGTTCCATCTCGCCGAGACCCGCCGGGATGCCTTTCGTCTGCCGGGCAACCGACTCTCGTATCGTGTCATCAACCATCGTGTCGAACATGTGACCAATATGACAGGAGGGTGTGACAAGAAACGGAGGATCAGGCGCACATTCCGAAAACTTCTTGGGAGATGTGTCGATGGACAACGAGTCCGTGACAGCCGATTGGAACAACATAAGAGGAACGTCGGATCTCTAGAGTCTCGCTCGTGAAGATCCTCCTTATTGAGCCCTACTACGGCGGCTCGCACCGGGCCTGGGCAGATGGATATGCGGCGGCGAGCGCTCATGATGTCACGCTCGTTACGCACGAAGCGCGTTTCTGGAAGTGGCGCATGCATGGCGCCCATCTGACGCTGGCAGTGGATGCTGCAGCGGCGCTCGACGCTCCACCCGATGTCGTACTCGTCTCGTCGATGATGAGTGTCGGAGGATTCATCGGAGCCGCCCGGTCGGCGATCGGGACGGCGCCGGTTGCGGTCTACTTCCATGAGAGCCAGTTCTCCTACCCGCTCTCGCCTCTCGACCGACCCGACCTGACATATCCGATGGCGAATTGGTCGAGCGCCGCAACGGCGGATCTACCGATCTTCAACTCGGAGTTCCACCGTGCGCTGTTCTTCGAGGAAGCAGCGAAGTTCCTTCGACAGTTCCCCGATCGGCCGCACAGCGGGATGCTGAGCGACGTCGAACGGCGGTCGATTGTGCTCCCGGTCGGTGTCGACTTGGGACGAGTCGCAGCGATCCCGCAGCCGGATACGAGTGCTGTCCCGCTCATCCTGTGGAACCAGCGATGGGAGCACGATAAGGGACCCGACGAGTTCGTCGAGTTGATCGAAACACTGATTCTTGGGGGAATCGACTTCGAGGTTGCCGTGGTTGGAGAGCGATTCGTATCGGCACCCGAATCGTTCGACCGCCTCCCTGCCATGCTCGGTAATCGGCTTGTGGCATTCGGATTCCTCCCCGATGATGAGTACGCCGACATCCTGCGACGTTCCGACATCGTGATTTCGACGGCCCATCACGAGTTCTTCGGAATAGCGATCGTTGAGGCGATCGCTGCAGGCGCCTTCCCTGTTCTCCCCGATCGCCTCGTCTACCCGGACCGTATCCCGGAGTCCCTGCACGAAAGGTGCCTCTATGACGGACCCGACGATCTGGTGAACAAGGTCCAATGGGCGATGGAGAAGCGTGAAGAAGCGCGGGAGATCGCAGACGACCTGAGCGCGAGCGTGCAGGAGTACGACTGGTCTGTAGTTGCTCCGGCCTACGACGCGGTCTTGGAAGACCTGGTGAGGAGTAGCGGAGGACGAGTCGCCAGACGCCGGTCGCCAGACGCCAGCTATGAGCCATGAGCCCGAATCTGCCGTACGGATTACGGACTACGGACTACGGACTACGGACTACGGACTACGGACTACGGACTACGGACTACCCAGTACATCCGACGAAGGCGGGTCAATCTATGACACGTGCCTCGTCGAGCCAGTCGAGGTGGTGGGCGGTCTCGATGTAGCGAACTGTTCCCGACTGTGATCGCATGACGACTGAATGGGTCTCGACGCGGTTGCCGTAGAAGCGGATACCTCTGAGGAACGAACTCGAAGTCACTCCGGTCGCGGCGAAGAACGTGTTGTCCGAATCGACGAGATCACGTGTCGTGAGCACTTGGTCGAGATCCAGACCGTGCTCCATGGCGTACTGCCGTTCGCTCTCGTCGCGGGGCCATAGCTTGCACTGGATCTCGCCGTGGAGGGCAGCCATGGCGCAGGCTGCCGTGACGGCCTCGGGCGAGCCGCCAATACCGAGCAGGATATCAATGCCACTGTCACCGATGGCAGTGGCGATCGCTCCGGAGATGTCGCCGTCTCCGATCAGGGCGATACGCCCACCGGCGGCCCGCACCTCCTTGATGGTCTCTTCGTTCCGCGGTCGATCGAGGATGACCGCCGTCACTTCATCGACGTCCTTGCCCTTCGCTCTTGCGACTTGTTCGAGATTGTGGGCGACCGGGGCGTTGATGTCGACCATCCCTTTGGCCTCTTCCCCGACGGCGATCTTGCTCATGTAGACGAGCGAGCCCGGTGCGTACATGGAACCGCGATCGGCCATGGCGATCACCGCAAGCGCTCCCGGCATGCCGAGCGCGCTCAACCGGGTTCCATCCACGGGATCGACGGCGATGTCCATCTTCGGATCTCGCCCGTTCCCGACGACCTCACCGTTGAATAGCATCGGGGCTTCGTCCTTCTCGCCTTCTCCGATGATGACGGTGCCGTCGACGTCCACGGTCGAGAGCATGTGACGCATCGCATCGACGGCGGCCTGGTCGACGCTGTTCTTATCACCGCGACCCTGCCATTTGGCTGCCGCGATCGCGGCAGCCTCTGTGACACGGGTGAGTTCGAGGGCAAGGTTCCGGTCTGCTGGTTGATCTGTCGGCATCGAACTCACACCCTCACGATCAATGCGTCGCCCTGACCCCCGCCGCCGCATAGCGCTGCGCCACCGACTCCTCCGCCCCGTGCCTTGAGGGCGCTGATCAGCGTCACGACGATGCGTGCACCGGACGCACCGAGAGGGTGACCGAGGGCGATGGCGCCGCCGTTCACGTTCACGCGGTCGAATGGGATCCCAAGCTTCTTCGTCGAGTGGATTGACACAGCTGCGAACGCCTCGTTGATCTCAACGAGGTCGAGATCCGAGGGCTCGAGGTTCGCCCGGTCGAGAGCGACCATCAGTGCCTCGGCGGGCCGTGAGTGCAGACTCGTGTCGGGACCCGCGGTCTGCCCGTAGGCGAGAATCTCGGCCACGATCGGCATACCCGATTCTCCGGCGGCATCCCGGTCCGCGACAACGAGGGCGGCCGCGCCGTCGGAGATCTGCGAGGCGTTTCCTGCGGTCACCGATCCGTCCTTGACGAACGCCGGACGGAGGTTCCCGAGCGATTCGACGGTCGTGCCCGGTCGCATTCCCTCGTCGTGTTCGATGAGGATTGGATCACCTCTGCGCTGGGGAACTGCAACGGGGGTGATCTCGGCGTCGAACGCACCGGAATCCGTCGCAGCGATAGCGCGTGCATGACTCTCGGCTGCCCATTCGTCTTGTTCAGCGCGCTCCACTCCGAATTCGGCATTTCGCTCGTCCGTCGACTGTCCCATCAAGACGTCATCGAAGGCACACATCAGGCCGTCCTGGTTGAGGGAGTCGACCAATTCGGCACCGCCGTACGCGAATCCGAAGCGGGCCCCCGGGAGGAAGTGGGGGGCATTCGTCATCGATTCCATGCCACCGGTCATCACGACTTTGGATTCGCCTGCCCTGATCCGAAGGTCGGCGTCCCCGATAGCGGCCATGCCCGAGAGACAGACCTTGTCGATCGTCGTCGATGGCACCGTCAGCGGTATGCCGCCCTTGAACGCAGCCTGTCGTGAAGTGATCTGTCCCTGACCACCCTGGATCACGTGTCCGAAGAGGACCTCGTCGATCTGATCACCGGTCAGCCCGGCGCGTTCGAGGGCTGCGGCGATCGCGAATCCGCCCAGGTCCACTGCTGTGAGTGGAGTGAAACCGCCCCGGAACCTACCGATGGGGGTTCTGGCGATCGAGGAGATGATCGTGGCCATTTGAGCCCTTTCGTGGCGTTCACCACGATGCTACCCGTCGCGATCAGGGCCGATTCCGACTTCCCGGGAGTTTCCTACTCGTTGGAGTCTCCGAGATCGGACCACGGAGTCGCGTCGTAGAGGTGCGATGGGAGCGGGATCGTGCTCTCGCGCGGGCGGCTCGACTGCGCCCAATGGCTGGGTCGCGGAATCGGAGGACGAGTTGCTCTTGTCTCGGCGTCGGCGTCCTCGAGGTGAGCGATCGTGGCGGCGATGGCAGCAGCCACACATGGGTCTGCGCCTCCCTTGATCGAGGTGATCCTGGTCACGTCGCTCCTTCAACGAGTTCCACCAGCGTACCGGCGAACGCGCTCGGATGAACGAAAGCGATGCGGTGGCCGCTTCCACCGGTCCGGGCCCCGGAGTCGACCAGCTGAGCACCGGTGGACTGCAGGTGCTCGAGAGCGGCGTCGATATCGGGCACCGCGAAAGCAATATGGTGAAGGCCTTCGCCGTGCTTGGCGAGGAAGCGCCCAACGGGAGACTCGGCGGCGAGAGGCTGGAGTACCTGGACGTTCGATCCGCCGATGGGGATCATCGCCTCCTCGACTCCCTGGGATTCGATCACCTCGCGAGATACCGGTTCTGCCCCGTACTGCGCCTTCATGTCCGCAAGCGTCGCGTCGAGATCGTGAACGGCGATAGCCACGTGATCGATGTTGTACGGGAGCATCCGGTGAGGTTACCGGTCTGCTCCGACCTCAACCCCGACATTGGTGTCGACAGGATCGGACACCTCTTTCGCATCCTTCACCATGTCGAGATCGAAGCAGAACGCCGCACCCACGGGGAAGCGGTCCTCGTACCAAAGATCCCCTCCCATGGCTCGAGCCAGCTTGCGGGCGATGGGGAGACCGAGACCCACGCCCTGTTCGAGTCTTGCGTCGCCCTTCGAGAGCTGTTCGAAGTGTTCGAAGATGCGATCTTGGTCAGCTTCTGCGATGCCGGAACCGTTATCCGCAACGATCACGGTGTACGTTCCCTCGCGACGCTCCTCGCCGGAGATGTAGAGCTCATTGCCCCCGTACTTACGTGCGTTCTCCATCAGGTTCCGGAGGATCTGTCGGAGCCGGACGGGGTCCGACCAGACTCTCACGTAGATCGGCAAGTCGACCTCGGCCGTAGTCGAGTCATCGAGAACCATCTCGGCGACCGAGGAGGCGATCTCGGAGACACTGACCTGTTCGAGATGGAACCGGAGTTGCCCTGCATCGAGGCGCGGGATGACAAGGATGTCCTCGACGAGGTTGGCGAGATGATCGGACTCGCCGCGTAGGATCGTGAGGAACTCGTCCACCTCAGAAGGCGGAAGATCGCGCCAATGGTCTCGCAACGTTTCGGCGAAGCCGGAGATGCCGGTGATCGGTGTGCGGAGTTCGTGGGACACCATCGAGACGAACTCGTTCTTCACCTCGACGCTCCGCCGCTCCTGATCCAGAAGCTTCTGCTGGCGATCCTGGGCCTGCAACAGATTTCGGGTGGCCCCCGACATGAGTGCGGCAACGTTGATGAGGAGCATGATCGTCAAGAAGCCGTCGAAGGCGCCGCGGTCCTGGGCCGACATGAGACCGGAACCGCCCATCGCCATGATGATGGCGGCCCACGCGAGCGCGTATGCCATCAAGATCCCCGTCTGACGAGCGGGGAGGAGCAGGGAGATAGCGGCGATGCCGTACGCGAGCGCAGCGACCTGTACGGACGGAGACGCCCCACCGATGACCATCGCTGAAGCGATCACCGTGATGTCGATGAGAAGCGGCGGAGCGGCGGAGTCCCCCCGATTGCGCCGGTAGAGCGCATCGACGAAGACGATGACTGCAGCGATCGCATATGGGATCGCGTACGTTGCAGAGTCGATGACGGCAAAGAGCACGGCGACGATGCCGATGACGGCGGCAGTGACAGCGCGAACGCCATGGAACGAACTGCGAATCGCCCCGTATTCGATCGGCGCGCGAGCGGCCGACAGATGTTGTTCCACCAGAACCCTTTCGTGCTCTGTTGGATGTATCGGTCGCGAACCGCCGGTTGTTGACCTGTTATGGCCTTCGAGTCCGGAGTTCTTCGAGAGCGGAATCGGGGACGACGAGATCGCCGCGGCCCGTGCCGATCGCAAGACCCGGCTTCCCCGTGCCATGGCAATCGGATCCGCCGGTCGCCACGAGACCGAGATCGGCGGCAACGCCGGCCAATTGGGTGCGGAGGTGCGGTGGGTGTTGCGAGTAGTACGCCTCGATGCCGGCGAGACCGACGTCGCGGAGATCCTCGAAGATAGACCGAAGGGTGGACTCGCCCGGATCGATCGTCAGGGGGTGAGCGATCGACGTCACACCTCCGGATTCGGTCGTGCGCATGATCGCCTCGGTCGCTGTCAGTCGATCTCGTTCTGCGTAGGCACGGCCCCCGTCTCCGAGCAGTTCGGCGAAGGCTTCAGTGCGATCGGCGACCATCCCCGCCTCGACGAGCGCATCTGCGATGTGCGGTCGGCCGATGGCATCACCGGCGGCGTGTCGGAGCACGTCATCCATGGTGATCGGATAGCCGAGCTGGTTGAGCTTCTCAACGATCTCGAGATTTCTGACACCCCGCCCGACGCGGAGCATCTCGAGGCGTTCCTGTAGCGGTCCCGGTTCCGGCTCGACGAAATAGGCGAGCATGTGGATCTTCACACCGTCGTGATCGACGGAGAGTTCGACACCCGGAACCAACTCGATGGGCAGGTCGGCGGCGACCGCCTGAGCCTCAGGGATGCCGGAGAGAGTGTCGTGATCGGTGAGGGCGATCGCCGTCAGGTGTATCGCCGCGGCTTTCTGCACCACGATGCCTGGTGGGTCGGTCCCGTCCGATGCGTTCGAGTGCAGGTGGAGGTCGACGGCCAAAGCGTCAGGTCACGTAGGTGATGATGAGGAGGGCGATGATGATGAGGGCCGCATATCCGGCGTACTTCTTGACGAGGGCGAAGATGTGCTGACGTTTGGCGACCTTCGCCTCGGCAGCTTGCTTCTCGGCCCGGTTCGCCCGTTGACGGTCTCTCTTGTCGGTTGCCATGTCAGGAAGGCTACCGGACCTGCCAACCGACCGAAACCGGCTGTTCGGATTTGGGCGGGGTGTGATGAAGGGATCGGTAGTGAGGCGGGTGGGGTTCCGGAACGTAGTACGTAGTACGAATGACGTAGTACGACTCGCAGGCTTCGTCGATGGGGAGTCCGCTCGGGTTCTACGCGAACACGTTGAGAAGCTCAGAGCGTCAGTCACGAGCCTCGAGGTGCGGATGACTCCCCGTGTGGTGTGCTCTGATCTCGGGTCGTACTTCGCCATACGTCATACGGACTACTGCCTGCTATCTGCCCGGTCCCCATCCGACCCCGCTCTCTTGATCGGTCGTCTACTCGTTGATGGCGATGCCGTTGAAGTAGATCGTTTCGAGGGGAGTGCTCGCTACCGGATCGGGGCTCACCGGCGACACCCCGAGCGGGACTTCCTGGAGACGGTCGAGAACGTCGAAGCCGTCCACAACGCGACCGAAGATCGCGAACTGCGGGGGTAGCTCTGTGTCCTCGACCACGATGAAGAATTGACTGCCTGTGGTTCCGGGTCCGGCGTTCGCCATTGCGAGTACTCCGCGGTCGTAGCCCACGCCGGGTGGTGGGAACTCGTCGGGGATGGTGTACCCGGGTCCGCCGGTGCCGGTCGCCGTCGGGTCACCACCCTGAGCTACGAAGCCGGGGATGACCCTGTGGAACACCGTGCCATCGAAGTAGCCCTCCGTGGCAAGGAACACGAACGAGTTGACCGTCTCGGGAGCGATCGCCGGCTCGAGTTCGATCTCGAGGTCGCCGCACGAGGTCGACATGGTGATGTGTACGGGCGTCGACGGGTCGAGCCCCATGTCGTCGGGTGCTTCGAACTGCATCGGAGTGAGGGGTTCGGGCGCTTCGGCTCCGCACGCGGTCGGCTGCTCCCGAAACTGCTCGTAGGTGCTCGGGACGATTTCAAGAGGAACGTTGGGCACCGTGGTGGTCGTCGCGGGCTCGGAACCGCTGCATGAGGCAAGGACGAGTGCAGCGGCAACGGCCGTCGTGACAAGGAAGAGACGCTTCATCGGCAGCAGGCTACGCCCCACCCCCGCGTACCCAGGGTTGCAGTCCCCGCCGGCGGCGCAGCCAGCCCGCGGAATGGAGCTGCGACCCGAACGCTGCTCATCGGGGGAGGCCTCCTACACTTCGCGAGATATGCCACTCGTAGTTCAGAAGTTCGGGGGGACGTCCCTCGCCGACGCCGACCGGATACGCAACGTTGCTTGCCGCGTGGTCGAGACCTACCGCTCCGGGAACAATGTCGTGGTTGTTGTCTCGGCCATGGGGAACTCCACCGACGACCTGGTCGATCTCGCCACTCAGATCGCTGACAACCCGCACCCCCGCGAGATGGACATGCTCTTGACCGCCGGTGAGCGGATCTCGATGGCTCTCGTTGCGATGGCGATCGAGGCCCACGGCGTGCCGGCGGTCAGTTTCACGGGATCCCAGGCGGGGATCTTGACCACGGCCGACCACGGGCGAGCTGAGATCCTCGACATCCGGGCGTTCCGTGTGCAGGAGAGTCTGGATGAAGGAAAGGTGGCGATCGTCGCAGGATTCCAGGGTGTCAGCCCCGACTCCAAAGATGTGACAACCCTCGGTCGCGGGGGTTCGGATGCGACGGCTGTCGCGTTGGCCGCATCGCTCGGCGCCGATCTTTGTGAGATATACACCGACGTCGACGGCGTGTTCACCGCTGATCCCAGGGTCGAGCCGACAGCATGGAAGCTCGACGAGGTGACGTTCGAGGAGATGCTCGAACTCGCCAATGCCGGTGCCGGCGTTCTCATGCCGAGAAGCGTCGAGTTCGGCATCCGCTACAACATTCCCATCCACGTTCGATCTTCGTTCCACAACGAAAAAGGCACGTGGGTCAAGGAGGAGACGATGGAAGAACCGATCATTCGAGGTATTGCTCACGACGACTCGGGAGCGAAGCTGACCGTACATGGCGTCCCCGATCAGCCCGGGATCGCCGCGGCCGTCTTCGAGCCGATGGGAGCCGCCGGGGTCAATGTTGACATGATCGTCCAGAACGTCTCGAGCCAGGGTGTTACCGACATCTCGTTCACCGTCCCCGCATCATCGGCAGACGCGGCAGTCGAGGTCGCCGAACGGGTGGCGGACGAGATCGGGGCGACCGGGGTGGACCTTGACAGGGACATCTCGAAGATCACGGTCGTCGGTGCCGGGATGAAGTCGGAATCAGGCGTTGCCGCCGAGATGTTCAGGGTTCTGTCCGGATCGGGTGTCAACATCGAGATGATCTCAACATCGACTATCCGCATCAGCTGCATCATTCGCAGCGAGGACACGCAGACGGCAATCGAAGCGCTCCACCGGGAGCTCATCGGAGATCGGTCATGAAACGATTCGCCAACCCGACCGTTGCCGTCGTGGGTGCGACGGGCGTGGTCGGGCAAACGATGCAATCCATCCTCGCCGAACGCGACTACCCGATCAAAACTCTTCGTCTTCTCGCTTCGTCGCGATCCGCCGGAACCGTTGTTGAAACCCCGTGGGGATCGATAGCAGTGGAAGATCTGGCCGAGGCCGATCCATCGGGGATCGACGTCGCCCTCTTCTCCGCCGGAGGCAGTCGCTCCAAGGAGTACGCGCCCCGATTCGCCGCCGCAGGCGCGACCGTGATCGACAACTCCTCTGCTTTTCGCAGGGACCCGGACGTACCGCTTGTCGTGGCCCAGGTCAACGACGACGCCATCGAAGGACATCGAGGGATCGTCGCGAATCCCAACTGCACCACGATGGCGCTGATGATGGCGGCAGGGCCACTGCACCGGGCGGCAGGTATCGATCGCATGGTCGCGATGTCATACCAGGCGACATCAGGTTCGGGTCAGAGCGGTATCGCCACCCTTGAACGGGAGAACGCCTGGTTCGAGCAGGATCGAGATGCCCTCCGTCTCGGCGGCTGGGAGGAACCCGGGGGAGATCTCTACCAACGACCGATCGGATACAACGTCCTTCCGATGGCTGGATCGATCACCGAGCAGGGCTACACCGATGAGGAGTGGAAACTCGTCCACGAGACGAGGAAGATCCTCGACGCTCCCAGCATCCGGGTCGAACCCACGTGTGTGCGCGTCCCCACGGTGGTTGGTCACGGCATCGCCGCCACGATGTTCTTCGACCGGCCGGTCTCGCTCGAAGAGGCGAAGGACGTGCTGGCGACCGCTCCCGGCACACAGCTATGGTCGGATGACAACGTTCCAACGCCCCTGGACTCCGCCGGGATCGATGATGCGCTCATCGGCCGTGTCCGAGAGACCATCGGCGAGAGCGGCGGCATCAGCCTGTGGGTCGTTGCCGATAATCTGCGCAAGGGAGCGGCATTGAACGCCGTTCAACTCGCGGAACTGCTGCTCGATAGGTAGCCAGGGAATGACGAAACCCCGCCACGAGGGCGGGGTCTCGATGAGTCGGGACGGCCGGATTTGAACCGGCGACCTCATCGTCCCGAACGATGCGCGCTACCAAGCTGCGCTACGTCCCGAATGCGAGGATTGTACCCCTCTTCGCGTCCTGGCGCTCAGGCGCACCTCAGCCGATTGAGACATCGATTCGGTCGACCCGGTTCCTGTCCATTTCGAGCACCATGAGCTGAACCCCGTCGAGCCGAACGGTGTCCCCCTCGTGCGGCACGTGCCCGGCAACAGCCATGAAGAGACCGGCAACGGTGCTGTATGGTCCTTCGGGCATCGGATGGCCGATCTCGGAGGCGAGATCCTCGATAGGAAGTCGGCCGTCGGCGACCCAATGTGCCGGGCCGACCCTGACGATCGACGGCAGGCCGGGGTCGTATTCGTCCTGGAGCTCTCCAACGAGTTCAGCCAGGAGGTCTTTGGCTGTGATGACACCTTCGATGCCGCCGTGTTCATCGACGACGCACGCGAGAGCGAACTTCCGTTCTCTCATCTCAGTCAACGTATCAAGGATCGTGGCGGTCTCCGGTATGAAGTGCGGGTGGTGAAGAAGGTTCGCTATGTGGCCGGGAGAGGTCCCATCAGTTCGCTGGAGGAGGTCCTTCACGAACAGGATCCCAACGAGGTCGTCGAGATCACCCCGAGTCACCGGGTATCGGGAATGGCCGGTTGCAGCGACCGCCACCCGGACCTCATCCATCGAGACCGGAACGGTGAGCGTCACGATGTCGACCCGTGGAGTCATCACATCGCGCACCGGACGATCAGCGAGATCGAAGAGAGCATCGATGATCTCGCGCTCTACCTCTTCGATCTGGCCGTCACGGTGACCGAGCTCCGCAAGCGCCCGAATGTCGGCATCGGTGACGGCGTCCCCGTCTCCGCGTACCGGGATTCGCAGAAGGCGAAGAATCCCGCGGGTGATCGCTCCGAAGAACGCGGCAACGGGGGAGAGGAACCGGGAGAGCTGCCAGATCGCAGGAGCAACCGCCAGAGAGAAGCGTTCCGGGTATCGAGTAGCGAGTGTCTTCGGTGTGATCTCCCCGAACACGAGAATCACGGCGGTGACAGCTGCCGTTGCGAGCCACGGTCCCCATGTTTCGCCGACGAGGCCGATGAAGAGCGTCGTCGCGACTGCTGCAGCGAGAACGTTGACGACGTTGTTGGCGACCAGCAGCGTTGACAGCATCCGCTCGGGGTTGGCGAGCAACTGCTCCACGCGTTGACCTGCCTTGCTCTCCGTGGCGAGTCGGTGAACGCGTTCCTTCGAGATCCCGATGAGGGCCGTCTCAGAGCCCGAGAAGAAGCCGGATGCGACCGTGCAGACAGCGAGGATGACGAGGTAGATCGCCTGTTCAGATGTCACGGTCGATACTCAGACGAGTTGGGTCTTGGAAGTTCCGAGCGTTCCGTCACGCCGCTCCGGTGACGTCGGCAACAGTAGATCTCAGGGCCGAAGCCGTGAACGGCTTCGTGATCCAGGCGGTCGCTCCGGATCGCCCGGCGAGGAACGTGTCCGCTTCTCGATCGAGGAGGATGATGACGGGGACGGGATGCTCGCTATCGCGAATCGACCGCGTCACGGCCATGCCCCCCATGGAAGAGACCTGGAGATCGACGATCACTGCATCGACGGACTCGGCGGTTGCCGTGGTTGCAGCAGTGGCAGGGTCGTCGTGGTCGATCAGTTCGTTCGCTCCGATGCTCAGAGCGGCATGGACCTCGTTTCGAACCCACGGTTCGTCGGTTACGACCAGTACGCGTGACATGGGGGAAAGAGTAGTCCGTAGTCCGTAGTCCGTAGTCCGTATGTGAGGGACGGAAGAAGCTGCGAGCTGCGAGCTACCA
>JAOZMA010000294.1 GCA_029934555.1 Acidimicrobiia bacterium
CCACCCGCCAACGCGTTGAAAGGTTACCCGCGGGTCCCGTATAGGAGGGGATTTGAGGGAGTGAGTAGAGCAGTAGAGCAGTAGATCAGTAGATCAGCTCTGCTCTACTGCTCTACTGCTCTACTTGGCGGCGGCACGCCGCCATTGCAGATAGCTATCTACGAGGGGATCTAGATCTCCGTCCAGGACTCCTGAGATGTTTCCGATCTCGTGACCGGTTCGGAGGTCTTTGACCATCTGGTAGGGCTGGAGGACGTAGGAACGGATCTGACGTCCCCAACCGGCCTCCGTCTGGTCCCCGCGAATCGCATCGACCTGTTCCTTCTGCTCGAGTCGGGCACGCTCCGCCAATCGTGCGGCGAGGAGATGCATTGCCCGTACCCGGTTCTGGGTCTGGGATCGCTCGGCCTGACAGCTGACAACGACACCGGTGGGCAGATGGGTCAGCCGGACCGCCGAATCGGTCTTGTTGATGTGCTGACCGCCGGCGCCCGACGCCCGGTACGTGTCGACCCGTAGATCCTCCGGGTTGATCTCGACCTCTTTGACATCGACCTCTGGGATGACATCGACACCAGCGAATGCAGTGTGGCGCCTGGCATTCGAGTCGAACGGGCTGATCCGCACCAGTCGGTGCACGCCTCGTTCACTCTCGAGGATCCCATAGGCGTGGTCTCCCTTGACGGTGATCGTGGCCGATTTGATGCCGGCTTCCTCACCCACCTGGTACTCGTCCACCTCGAATGAGAGCTCTGTCCGCTCGAGGTATCTCAGATACATGCGGAATAGCATCTCAGCCCAGTCCTGTGCGTCGACGCCGCCGGCGCCTGCGTGAACCGACATGATCGCGGTCGAGTCATCGTACGGACCGAAGAAGAGCGTCTCACGCTCGAGACGACTCAGTGTCGCCTCGGTCTCGCGCAGCTCAACCATCGCGTCTTCGAGACCTGAGTCGTCGCCTTCTTCGACGGCGAGTTCGATCAGCACCTCGGCGTCATCGAGTGCCTCGTTTAGCGTCGCTACCTGCTCGATCGTGCGCTCGTGTCGAGCCAGGGTCCGGGTTACTTCAAGCGCCCGGTCCTGGTCGTCCCAGAGCCCGGGTGCGGATGCCTGTTCTCTTAGCTCGACGAGCTCTTGCTCTTTGCCCGCGACGTCAAAGGAACCTCCTGGCGTCGTCGAGACGGGAGCGCAGGTCGTTTAGCAGTGAGCGGAGATCAGTCGGTTCCATGGTGAGATGAGGGTACCCGGCGACCGGCTACTGCACTTCCTCCGGTCCTGCATGTGTCCCGTGGAGTGTCTTGAACCACTGTGCCCCCGACGTCCGGCTGACCTGCAAAGGAACTCCCGCTCCCGTACGGAGCACGCCTGTCTGCTCGTCCACGAAGGTGGTTCCCCGGTACTGCGGCGCTGCGGGGGCATCCTCGGCATTGGAAGCCTTGATGCGCTCCGCCCGCTCCAGCTCCAGGGTCACGAGCGCCTGTTCGATCGACTCGATCTGGTCGTCGGTGATGTCGTGCAATCCGTACGCGGCTCTCACCATGCGAGCCATGTCGCCGCGGTAGTCGTGTCCGAACGATCCGAAGTGTCCCGGCACGGTGACCATGGCATTCATAGCGTCGATCGCGACTTGGAGGAAGGTCGTCAGAGGCGTGTAGTCCATGTCCTCCGGGACTCCCCGACCCGGTGTCCCTTCGAGCCAGTCCGGCTTGCGGACCATCAGATCCGTCGAGAGCACGGCGATCGGGTCGTTGTCGTGGCTTAGGATCGTCGCCCGGAGATCGTTCTGTTGCTCAACGCTCAGAGCCTCGATCTCGTCCGGGTTGTCGAACACACCGACAGACCCCTCCGGCACGAGGCTCGATCCACCGGCCGCCATGCCGTTGCGAGACCACTTGGCGAGACCGGGGAGACCGACCCACAGAGCCTTGTCGATCCCGTAGTGATCGAACCCGTCGATCCCCTGATACATGAGGACATCTGAACTCGCCCAGGCTCCGAGGCTCTCACCGAAGACGAAGATCTTCGGTCGCCGCTCCGGTGGTCGTTCGGCGAGACGCTGGCGCACGCTCCAGAGGAGTGCCCGGAACTGGTGGCGCCCAAGGGCCACCTTCTGCACGGAGAGGAACGACGGGAAACGTCCGTACTGGATGAGACACGTCGCGATGTCACCCTTTGTGAGGAACTCTGTACTCTCGATCATGGTCTGGTCAACCCACCCGGTGCCGGTCGGTGGGACGAGGAGCAGATTCGCTCGATCGAACGCTCCGGTTCTCTCGAGTTCGGCCATCGCCATCTCGGTCCGGCCCATCGAATACATGGGCTCAGAGTTGTATCCGATGAAGACGCGGATGGGAGTCTCCTTCGCAGGTTCTCCGAGAACCTCTTCGATCAGTTCGGGTGAGACCACATCCGTCACGAAGCGCCGTCCCTGCAAGCCAAGATCGACGAACGGTGAGGTGCTCTCGTCGCTGCCCGAGACCAGCGGCGACAGTGGGGGCATCGAATACGCCGGTTCGACCTTCTCGTTCGAGCGGCCGATGTAGCCGACCCCGATGTTGTAGAGAGCGACCGCACTACCGGTCCATATCGCCGCGTTCGCAATGCCGCCAACGACACGCTTCGTGTGTCCCGGTCCGAGGTAGCGCACGATCCCATTGCGTGATGCGACGTAGCCCTTCCCGAGCCCTGAGCCAAGAACGTATGTCGCCCAACCGACGCCGAGCGCAACCGGGAGTTCGTTCTTCTGTTCGACCGGCCAGCGTTTGATGACCTTCTTGCGCTCCTTGAGATTCTGGCCCGCTCGAGTCACCACCCCCCCGACGATCGCCACCGAGGTAAGGGCCGAGTGAAGAACCCTGTCGTTACGCGTGTCTTGCAGGATCGCTCCACCTGCGTCATGAAGCGCACCGGAGATCTCCGTTGAAGCGAGCATGTGCCCACCGCTGCGCATACCGGATCGCCAGAGCGACTCTCCGGACCGCCGTGGGATCATCGCTAGGCCTGCGCCCGCACCGCCGATCGCAGCCCGGATCGCGATCTTCGTCGGAAGGCCTGCGGACGCCGGTGTGACCCGTCGCGTTCCCTGTTCAGCGATCGCCGTAAGGCTTCGAGCGGTGAGACCGGCGAGGCCCATCATGATA
>JAOZMA010000295.1:0-1235 GCA_029934555.1 Acidimicrobiia bacterium
TCACGGGTCCTGCGGGAGCGGTCGTCGTAGTGACGGCGCCCTCACCGGCGGGAGGTGTTGCGGCAGTGTCCTGCTGACTCTCGGCGAAGAGCGCAGCCAAATCGGGGTACTGGTAGAGCGACAACGCATCCGTGATCTCGATCGTGGCCGATGCGAGAAGGTTGACCCGGTCTCCCGGGCGGACAAACCCGCCGGCAGCCTTGACATCCGTCGGCAGCATCCCGATCGCTACCTTGCCGGATGCGATTGACTCGGAGAGGCTCGCCTCCTGGAACTCCTGGAGCTCAACCCACTGCTCGGTCGTGACAAGCTGTCCGGCGCTGACCGGACCAGCTGCGACACGGTTCTCGAGGAGCGCATTCAGATCGCTTGGATTGTTCGGGCAGCCGTACTCATTCGGGTCTTTGCCTTCGTTTCCCTCTTCGGGTCCGGCACAGAGGATCGTCGAGCCTTCGAAGACGACCGACTCGTGCAGAGCCAGACTCTCTTCGATGAAGGCAGTGGCATCCTCGCCCGGTGTCTTGGCGGCGATCAACTCGGTCGCCCGGTACACCCGTACCTCGGAAATGTCTGAACGGATATCGTCTTCAACCGATGTCAGATACTGCCATACGGCGAATGCCGCTACGACCGCAAGAACGATTGCAATGACGAGAACGATCGTCCTACGTCCCATATCAGCTGGCCCTCCCCAACAATGGTTTCATGTTCAATGCCCGAAAGAAAGATCCGGTCCCCCTGGAGGCACTAGCCAAGCCTGGCACAGGCATGACTAGTGCGTCAAGGACTCTCTGGTCAGCTACGGCCGATTCCCCGCTCTTTGAGTTCCTGGAGGATGGCCTCAAGTGAGGCATCCGCGTTGAACGACGGCTGTGCTTCAGCTTCGTCTTCACGCTGGAACTCCCTTCTCCGGGGCTTGCTCGGCTTGCGCTCGCTCCACGTGGAGCGTTCTTCCCACTCGGGAAGAGCCTGTTTGATGGACAGGCTCACACGACGTCTGTCGGCATCGACTTCAGTCACCTTTACCTTTACTTGCTGTCCGATGGACAGTTCAAGCTCAGGGCTCTCGACGTGGTGCATCGCGATCTCGGAGACGTGGACGAGGCCTTCGACACCTTCGCCGACGGAAACGAACGCTCCGAATGGCACGGTCTTCGTAACTGCACCTTCGAGAACGTCTCCGGTCTCGCTCGCTTCGATGAACTGTTCCCACGGATCCTGGGTCGTCTGACGGA
>JAOZMA010000295.1:1245-3139 GCA_029934555.1 Acidimicrobiia bacterium
AGATGCGCTCACGGTCGTAGTCGACCTCGAGGACGCGAACCGTCACCTTGTCTCCGACGTTGACCACCTCACCGGGGTGATTGACGTGCTGCCATGAGAGTTCGGAGACGTGGACGAGGCCGTCCATGCCGCCCAGATCCACGAACGCACCGAAGTTCACCACGGAGGAGACCACGCCGTCACGGACATCGCCCGGCTTCAGATCGGCGAGGAACGCGTGCCGCTGCTCGGCCTGCTCTTCTTCGAGATAGGCACGACGCGACAGAACGACGTTGTTCCGGTTCCGGTCGAGTTCGATAACTTTTGCTTCGATCGCCTCTCCGATGAACGGTTGGAGGTCGCGTACACGACGCAGGTCCACGAGTGACGCTGGGAGGAATCCACGCAGGCCGATGTCAACGATGAGTCCACCCTTGACGACCTCGATGACGGGACCGGTTACGGTGCCGCCCTCGTTCATGATGCGTTCGATGCGACCCCACGCCCGCTCGTACTGAGCCCTCTTCTTGGAGAGCACGAGACGACCCTGGTCGTCCTCTTTCTGGAGGACGAGCGCCTCGATCTCTTCGCCCACGGTGACGATCTCGCTGGGATTCGCCGCGTTCCGGATCGACAACTCCTTGAGTGGAATCACACCCTCAGACTTGTAGCCGATGTCAACGAGAACTTCGTCCTTATCGATACGAACAACGGATCCACCGACGATGTCGCCCTCTTTGAACTCGAAGACGGTCTGCTCGATCGCCTTGGCGAAGTCATCTGCCGAAAGGTCGTCGGGAAGGTCGGCGATCTCTTTCGGAGCCATGATCGCCGGACGCTCACCGCGAGGAACGGGTGGCGGTTCGACGACCTCATCTTCGATCACCGGCGACGCGCTGACCTCCACGACGGTGTTCTCAACGGGCTCGGTCTCGACGACAGTTTCCGCCGCAACCTCAACCTCAACCTCGACCTCGGTATCGACGACAGTTTCGGCCGCAACCTCAACCTCGGTCTCGGTTTCGACGACGGCTTCCGCGACCGTCTCAGCTTCGACCTCCGACTCGGCAACAGCTTCCGCTGCTACCTCGGTCTCGACGACCTCTTCAGCGACGGCCTCGCTCGTCTCGGCGACAACCTCAGCGGTTGTCTCGACTACCTCGGTGGTGGTGGATGCGTCTTCTAGAGCGTCCGCGTGCTCCTCGCCGGTGGTGGCGAGCTCGTTCTCGTTCGTTGTCATGGAAGGGCTTTGACTCCTGTGTACGTGGGTTGCTTCGGTGCGCGCGCAAATGCTGCGGCCCGAAGCCAGTCTGAATGGTACCCCTCATCCCGATCAAGCTGCAAGGGCTCAGGACTTGCAGTCCGCCAGCGTCCGCCCGGTCGCCATGTCCACCTTGAGCGGGACGCGAAGATGAACGACGTTCTCCATCACGACTCGGGTGATCTCGGCCACCGCGTCGACGTGCTCGTCGGGCACTTCGATGACGAGCTCATCGTGGATCTGAAGCAGCATCTGGGCCTGGAAGGGGACAAGCTGCGGATCGAGGTCGATCATGGCTTTCTTGATCACATCGGCTGCAGACCCCTGGATCGGAGCGTTCAGCGCCATCCGCTCCCCCGCCTGTCGATCACGGAATCGATCACTCCTGAGCTCCGGCAGGTAGCGGCGTCGACCCAGGATCGTGGTCGTGTACCCGTCGACCCTCGCTCGCTCCACGAGTCCGTGCAGGAACTCACGCACGTCGGGGAACTGAGCGAAGTAGGTGTCGATGTGTTCTTGTGCCTCATCTCGTGAGATGTCAAGTCGTTGAGCAAGACCGTACGCCTCCATTCCGTACAGCAGCCCGAAGTTGATCATCTTCGCTCTTCGTCGCTGATCCCGTGTGACATCCTCCGGTGGCATGTCGTTGATACG
>JAOZMA010000296.1 GCA_029934555.1 Acidimicrobiia bacterium
GCCGCGAAAACCAACAACCCACAAAAGAAACTCGGAAATGTTGAGAAAGCCGTAGCCCGCCGTCTGGCGGACTCATCGCCATCATCTGACTCCCAGATCCCCCCTGCTCCGCTGGCGCTCCGCCTCCCCCCGGCAAGCCGCGGGGACAAGCCCGTGGCTCACGGCTCGGAGGCCAAGAACACAGCCCCCAAGAACCGAACGGAGGCTCGCTAGTCGCCGGGTCGCTCCCTGGCGATCAGATCCCCCTGGAGTTGCTTCACCTTCTGTGTCAGCGACACGTGATAGACGTGCGGATTGACGAGTCGCCGAACACCCACATCGAGACGGTCCAGGTCAGCGATCCTGCACTGCCTCATCTCATCGAGGGACGGAACGGATCCGATCCGTTCGCCTTCGCTGTAGACGGGTTCGACCAACTCCTCGACGTCACGGATGTTGTCGAGTCGCCGGATGATGCCCTCCCGGTGGGGGTGATACAGATCGAGTCCCCCGCCGAACGAAAGATCTTCGTCCCCAGCCGACACGACATCGGCGGATGCGAGGCCGCGATCGTCGTAGATCCTCCAAACACGCTTGTCACCGGGGATCGGCATCTTCTCGGGCGTGTCCGAGATCTTCATCGCCGGGAGCCACTCCCCCGGTCCATCGATAGCGACGAGTTTGTACACGCCCCCCAGCGCCGAGTAGCCCTGTGACGTGATGAGGCGAGTTCCGACCCCGTAGATGAGCCGATGGAGCACGGCCGCCCCGTCGACGCCGTAGCGGGGAGCCTCTTCGGCGATCTGTGCCCGAATCTGCCACATCGCCAGCTCGTCGAGCTCTGAAGAGAGGACGATGCGCGTGTCGGGGAAACCTCCGTCATCGAGCATCCGGGCGGAGCGTACGGCGAGGTGGGCAAGGTCTCCCGAATCGAGGCGGATTCCGATCGGTTCATGACCCTCGGCTCGTAGCTCCTTGAACACCGTGAGGGCGTTCGGGATGCCGCTCTCCAAGGTGTCGATCGTGTCGACGAGAAGCAGACACTCGTCAGGGTAGGTCGCCGCGTAGGCCCGGAAGGCGCCGATCTCACCTTCGCCGAGTGCCATGAAGAGCTGCACCATCGAATGTGCATGCGTTCCTTGCGGATCGATGCCCATCGCGTGGGACGTGCCGACGTTGCTCGATGCATCGGCACCGCCGATCAGAGCCGCGCGGGTACCGGCGTTCGTCCCGACGTCGGGCCCACGTCGCATCCCGAACTCGAGCACCGCCCCACCCGCCGCCGACTCCGCAACGCGGGATGCCTTCGTGGCGACCAACGTCTGATAGTTGAGGTGGTTCAGAAACGACGTCTCGAGGATCTGAGCGATAGCCAGGGGTCCCTCAACGATCGCGATAGGAGCGTGACCGTGGACAACCCGGCCCTCGGGCACGGAGCGGATCGAGACACCTTCGAAGCCGCCGGTCTCGGCAAGCCATGACAGGAACCCTTCGTCGAACCTGCGCCGGCCGCTCGCACACCGCTGAGACCGGAGCCGGTCGAGGTCCTCCTCCCGAACCCGGGTGGTCTCGATCCAATCGAGCAGCCACTCGAGGCCGGCGAACACGGCGTAACCCGCCTGATGGCGTCCGTAGTCCGGGTACCGACGGAAGAAGTAGTCGAACTGCGCGGTTCGCTCGTGCAGGCCGTACTTCCAGTACAGCTGAGACATGGTGAGCTGGTACTGATCGGTGAACAAGAATCCTTCTGTCAGATCACGACGGTTTGTGCTCATGGGTCACACGATACGAGACATGAGACGTGAGATGTGAGACTCGAGGATCGAGCGGCATCTCCAGCTTCACATCTCGTGTCCCTCTTCTCCGGCTCAGCCGCCTTCTGTCATCGGGCGAACGTCGAGGGCCGCGTCAAGTTCGTCCTCCGGGAGAACCTCCAACTCAAGTGCGACCTCGCGAACGCCTCTGCCTTCGGCAAACGCCTTCTTGATCACGACGGCGACCTGGTCGTATCCGATGTGGGGCACGAGGGCCGTCGCAACGATGGCGTTCTGGTCGAGCAGGAATGCCGCTCGCTCGACGTTGGCCGTGATGCCGTCGACCGTCATGTCCTTCAGGACCCTGGCGCCGGCTGCGAGGAGTTCGATCGATTCGAGCATGGCGTGGCTCATCACCGGCATCATCACGTTCAACTCGAAGTTCCCGTTCGCCCCGCCCCACGTGATCGTGACGTCATTCCCGAAAACGCGGGACGCGATCATCATCACTGCCTCGGGGATGACCGGGTTGATCTTCCCCGGCATGATCGACGAACCCGGCTGAAGCGACGGCAACGAGATCTCACCGATACCGTTGCGTGGGCCGGATGACAGCCAGCGGAGATCGTTGGCGATCTTGAACATGGACGTCGCAGTCGTTTTCAGCACGCCGGAAGCGTTCACGTACGCGTCCTTCGCTGCTTGTGCCTCGAAGTGATTCTCGGCTTCGACAAATGGGTAACCCGACCGGCGACTCATAATCTCGATCGTGCCGGCGGCGAACCCTTCGGGCGCATTGATTCCAGTGCCAACGGCCGTTCCGCCGAGCGCCAGTTCACGCAGTTCAGGGAGAACCGTCTCGATCCGGTAGATGGCCTTGCCGATCTGTGCCGCATATCCGGCGAACTCCTGGCCGAGCCGGACCGGCGTGGCGTCCTGAAGGTGCGTGCGACCGGACTTGAGTACATCGTCGAACTCGATCGCCTTGGCATCGAGACCTATCTTGAGGTTTCGCAGTGCCGGGAGCAGGTCCTCTTCCATCGCAGCGACCGCCGCGACGTGCATCGCCGTTGGGATCACATCGTTCGATGACTGGCCCGCGTTCACATGATCGTTCGGGTGCACCAGCTTGGAACCGAACTCACCACCGAGGATCTCGGTCGCACGATTCGCCAACACCTCGTTCGCGTTCATGTTCGTCGACGTGCCCGATCCCGTCTGGAAGATGTCGACGACGAACTGGTCGTCGAACTTGCCTTCCATGAGCTCTTCGGCGGCTGCGACGATAGCGTCAGCCGTCTCGGCATCAACGTTCCCCATCGACTTGTTCATCTCGGCGGCCGAGCCCTTGATGAGGCCGAGGGCCCAGACGAATCGGCGCCCGAAACGCAGGTCGGAA
>JAOZMA010000039.1:0-3677 GCA_029934555.1 Acidimicrobiia bacterium
AGGCGACAGGCGACAGGCGACAGGCGACAGGCGACAGGCGACAGGCGACAGGAAGATACCGAATACGGAGTACGGAGTACGGACTACGGACTACGGACTACGGACTACGGCCCACTACGGACTACGGAATACTGAGTACGGACTACGGCTCCGCAGGTGCCTATATGCCAAAGATCAACTGGCGGAGTCTGACTCGTTGGGTGCCGAACGTCTCGAGATCTACTCGCATCGATCCCAACCGGAGACCCCGCATCTCCTCGCCGTAGTGTGTAGCGACCCGCAACACGCCGTCGGTCGACTCGATCACGCCAAGCCCGAGGCAGCGCCCTTGATCATCTTGCACACCAACGAGCATGCCGTTGAGTCGATCGAGATCGAACTCCTCCGGAAGAGTCGGAGCGAACACGGTGGTCTGGACACGCCACCGTTGAAGGGGCGATGAGAGAGCGTCGCGGAAGGCCTCGGACTGCCTGATCAGGCGATCCGTCGGCGAAGGAAGCGGTGCATCGGCCGGAGGTTCAACCGTGGTTATCTTCGCCGACAGGAATCGACGGAGCATGCCGATGATCGGTTCGAGCTCCTCCCCGCGCTGGAGCGCCACGCCGAGGGTCGGCTGGGTCAGCTCCCAGAGGTGATACTTCAGTGTCTGGCCGACGACACCGCCGACGACGCTGCTCGTGTCGACGATCACGAGTTCGGAGCGCGCTCGGGCCGCCTCAACCAACGACGCCACTGCTACGACATGTGGAAGTACCACACCCTGTGGTGACGTGGATCCGACGAAACGCATCTCATCCGGAGCCACCGACGGATCGAGATCGGAAGGATCATTTACGTACTTCACGCCCGCGCAGGCCGGTGGTCCGGCAACGGTCGAGGCAACATCCCCGTCAACGTACGCGACCGTACGACCGGCATCGATAGCATCGATCGTGAAGAGCTTCGCAAGCGTCGTCTTGCCGGTCTCCGCAGCACCGATGAGCATCACGACGCCACTCACATCGGCAAGCCGTTCCCTCAGTGCCGCATAAGCCCGACCCGGCACCGCGTACCTCCCAGATGACGTGTCATCAGTTTAGGAAGGAGCAGCCGGGTAGCCGAACACGCGTACCCAGGGTTGCAGTCCCCGCCGGCGGCACATCCCCGCCGGCGGCGCAGTCAGCCCGCGGAATGGAGGACTTCGTCGATCCACGCTTCGAAGACCGCTGAAGCGGTTGCGGCTGCTTCCGTCTCGGCAGCGCTGAACTCCGCAAGCACTGCGTCCGGATCAGATCCGAATCGGATGGCAACCTCACGGCCGGTGCCGCTTCCCAACCAGCCGCTGAGTAGATCCGGCGTCACTTCAGGATGGGGCTGGATGCCGATCGCTGACCCCAGACGAAACGCTTGATCGAATCCGCCACCGGTAGCGAGGGTCGTCGCTCCCGGCGGCACGTCGAATGTGTCCTGGTGGAATCGGATCGTCCGACGGCCGGCGAGAGCGGCGACCACCGGATCGTTGTAGCCATCTCGCGTCAGGTCGATGGGGGCGAACACGACCTCGCCTTCGTCGGCCCTGTAGGCGCTCCCTCCGAGCGTCTCTGCAAGCATTTGGCAGCCGAGGCAGATTCCGAGAACCGGTATGCCGGCGTTCACGCAGTCGAGCAGGAACCGCTTCTCGTCGACGAGGAACGGGAACTCTTCCTCGTCGAACACACTCATCGCACCGCCGAGGATGGCAACACCGGACACGTCCGCTGCTTCCGGCAACGGGTCACCCGCATCGAGCCGCACGACGTTCCAAGCCAATTCCCGGTGATCGAGAGCATCCCCGAGGTACCCGGCTGGAGCATCGTGCTCGTTGCGCAGGACGACGATCGGTTTCACTCGTACCTCTCTCTCAGCTCGCGTCGCATCACCTTCCCCGATGCCGTTCGCGGAAGCTCATCGATGGCGACGACAGCCTCAACCCGGAACAGCGGATTCAGCTCCGATCGAAGCGCCTGCTGCATCTTGACCTTCCACGCGTCGAGATCCGGTTCGACCCCGTCGGACGGTACGGCGAACACGACGAGACGACTCGGGCCGCCACCGGGCGGACCGACTGCCACGGCCGCAACCTCTGAGATGCCGTCAACCCCGCCGACGGTCCGCTCGATCTCCGCAGATGAGACCTTGATCCCGCCGAGATTCATCGTGTCGTCGACCCTGCCGAGCGCCCGGTAGTAGCCGCCGGGGAGCTGCTCCATGTGATCGCCGTGACGCCGTAACGGCACGTCGGATTCGGGGAGGTCCCCGTAGTAGACGGCGTCGTGGTCACGGTTGAGCAGCTCTTGCGAGAGACCGATCGATGGTGGAACAACGAAGAGTTCTCCCTCGTCGGCAGGTTCTCCATTCTCATCGAGAATGCGAACATCGAGGCCAAGTGTCGGCGTCGTGAACATCGCGGGCACCGCATCGTGGAGGACGGTGCCGATGAGATAGCCACCGCCGATCTCGGTCCCTCCGCAGTACTCGATGACCGGTACACCCCCGGCGGCTTCGATCAGCCATGCGTAGTCCTCTGGCACCGACGCCTCCCCGGACGACGATAGAACCCGGACGTCGGTCCATCCAGCATCATCCAGCACACCGGTCGATCGCCACACCGCCACAATCGAAGGGACAAGCCCCAGCACCGTGACGCCCGCCTCCCGCACGAAGTCAACGAAACCTCGCCCGGTCGGTGCGTCGTCATAGAGCGCCATCGTCGCACCGTTGATCAGCGTCGCATAGATAAGCCAGGGACCCAGCATCCAACCGAGGTTCGTGGGCCATGCCACGACGTCGTCGGCGTGGATGTCATGATGGAAATAGCCATCCATCGCTCCCTTGATCGGAGTGAGATGAGTCCATGGGATTCCCTTCGGCTCCCCCGTGGTCCCGGACGAGAAGAGTATGTTCATGAAGGCATTCGGAGATCCGGCAACGGGGGTGAACGGCCGATCATCACCGAGGAATCGATCCCACGACACGTCCTCGGAACGCAACTCACCACCTCCCGTCTGGACCACGACGCACACCGCAGATCCCGCTTCGACGACCTTCTCATACATGGGGAGTTTCCGGCCTGATCGCTCGAATCGGTCCTGGGTGACGGTGACCTTCGGATCGGTCAGTCGCAAGCGGGTGGCGATCTCATGGGGCGCGAACGAGTCGGCGATCGACACGACCACGGCACCCACGGCCACGGTGCCGAGATAGGCGACCACGGATTCGATCGTCATCGGCATGGCGATCGCTACACGGTCGCCCACGCTGATGCCGTATGCCGTCAGACCGTTCGCGAACCGATCAACGAGCGACCGAATCTCTCCGTACGTCATCCGGTGATCGGCTCCGTATCGGCGGTAGATGACGGCCGTGCGATCGTCGGGAGCCGTGAAGCACGAATCCACGATGTTCATGCGCGCACCAGGGAGCCAGACCGGGTCGTCGGAGGGTCCTTCCATGATCTGCGACGGCGTCTCGTCGAAGACGATGCCGAGTCGATCGATGACCATCTCCCAGAACTCGGATCGTTCCTCGATCGACCAGCGATAGAGGTCCTCGTACGAATCGAAGCCCAGTTCGCCGATGACGCTCGTCAGATTGGCATGACGGATCGTCTCAGCGTCAGGCCTCCACGCAGCACGATGTATCTCGGTCATGATGCGGGA
>JAOZMA010000039.1:3777-12278 GCA_029934555.1 Acidimicrobiia bacterium
GATTAACCCCAACTCGGGATCGGGTTCCGTAGAGTGAATCGTGTAGTGAAGCCGAAGGAGAGGGGAAGCATGTCGAATCGCTTCCGGAGAAACACAGCAGTCACGTTGACGATGTTGATGCTCGGAATGATGTTGGCGGTGCTGCTTGCGGCACCGGTCGGTGCAGAGGTTACGAGAGGGTCGTGCGTCGGGCAGGCCGAGTTCCCGTCGAAAACCTCCGACAGGGTTCTGAGCGCTGATCGACCCAGATCGAGCGTGTTCCTGGTGCCGATGGATGAGACCGTCGCCTACGCGGGCGCCCTCAGTGATGGTGCCCAGCCGTTCGACAGTCCGGTCCCGTTCGAGGGAGGCATATCCGTTCAGCTACCGCGCACCTCGTGGCAATTCGCTACCTGGGGCGGAACATCAACACAGGTCTCTGCCGACGGCCTCTACACCTACTCCATTCCGAGTTTCGTTCCGGCAGGGACGGGAGAATTCGAGGTCATGGGTTGGCACCGGCAAGGAGATTTCGACTGCGAAGTTGTTGTCACCGTTGCCCTTGACGGCGAACCGGGCCCCGCAGCCCTCATCGCCGTTGCCGGGACCTTCGTGTTCGGCGCCGGTGTCCTCGCAGCCGGTTCGAAGAAGGGGGTGAAGTCATGAAGGGCCGACCGATTCTTGGCGTAACCACCGGATTCCTGTTCGGACTCTTCCTCGGCATCACGCTGTTCCTCTATGGAGTGATCCCTCTCAGCAGCGACTTGTTGTGGATACTCCCCCTTCTCGGGATCCTGCTTGGCCTGATCATGGCCGCCTGGGCACCGTTCGGGAAGAGCGTGGAACCGGTTCCCTCACCAACACCTTCAGCGCCTCCTCCACCGGAGCCCGTCACCGACGAGAGCGACGAGAGTGCGCCAGACTCGGCTGACGACGAGGCAATCGAATCGGCCCCGACAAGCGATCCGTCTCCCGAAGAGGAATCCGCTGCAGAACCGACCGAAGAGTAGGTTCCAGCGCCCGGACACGGAAGAGGGCACAATGCGACGGATGAAACGCGCGCCCGTCGGCTGGTGGGGATCTCCGGTCCACGTCGTCTACACGATCGTCGTGTTCGTCGTGCTTGCTTCACTCGACAACGCCGCCCTCGCGATGATCCCGTCGATGGTGCTCCCGCTCTCCGATGCTTTCGGTATCACGGCGGGTGCGATCGGCGCGCTGACCGGTGCGACGATCCTCGTTGCGGCGGTAACCGCAGTTGGATGGGGCTACGCCGGCGATTCAAGAGCGAGAAAGCCGCTGCTGTTCTGGGGAACGATCATCTGGGCCGGCGGGTCGCTCCTCTCGGCTACGGCTCCGAACTTCTGGTGGCTCGTGGCATGGCAGATGCTCGTTGCGGTCGGCCTCGGCTCTATCGCATCAGTTGGTTTCTCGGTGATCTCAGACTTCATCGGCCCGAAGCACCGCGGTCTCGCGATGAGCTTCTGGGGCCTTTCCCAGGGCATCGGAGTACTCGTCGGAGGGCTTCTCGCGTCCCAATTAGGAGCGGCCGACTATCGGATACCGCTGGTGGTGATCGGAATCGCCGGGTTCGCCTTCGCTTTGCTGTACCTCACCACATACGAAGCACCACGGGGCTTCCGGGAACCCGCTCTCGCCGAGTTGTACGCCTCGGGTGGTGACTACGAGTATCGCATCGACCGTTCGCAGCTCCCGATCCTCTTCCAGCGGCGAACCAACGTGTGGCTCACCATCCAGGGTCTCACTGCACAGGTCGCCTACGGATCGCTCATCTGGGTTCCGTTGCTCTATCAGGAGAAAGTGATCGCTCAGGGTTACGGAGCAGCCACCGGCACACGGGTCGGCGGCCTGTTCGCTGCGATCTTCACGGTTGGAGCGCTGTTCTCGATCCTTTTCGGCCACCTTGGTGACCGCCTCCAACGCCGGTCGCCCCGTGGGCGGGCGTTGCTCAGTGCTGCGGGCATCCTGGGTGCGGTTCCGCTGTTCCTTGTCTTCTTCTGGGTTCCGCTACGGGGTCTCGATGTCACCGAGGGAGCCGGAACCCTGACGCTCGCCGGTGAAGTGCTCGGCAGCATCCTCACGAATCCGTGGGCCGCGCTGTCGTTCCTCACGGCCGTTGCAGCTATCGCTCTGACGTCGGCCGACTCGCCGAACTGGTTCGCTCTGATCTCGGACGTGAACCTCCCGGAGCATCGAGGCACGATCTTCGGTCTCGGCAACTTCGTGAACGGTATCGGCCGCTCCACCGGCACCGCTCTCACTGCCGCGGCGGCCACCGCCATCGAACGTTCAGTTCCACCGCCTTTCAACTGGGCGATCGGCCTCTCGGTCTTCCAACTCTTCTTCCTGCCCACCGGCTGGTGCTACTGGAAGGCATCCAAGACCGCTCCCGGCGACATCGCCCAAGTCGAGGCGACGCTGGAGGAGCGCGCCCGACAGTAGGAACCACGTGTCGCGAAAACAATGGCGGCTGCGCGAAAACCTCATACCGATCCGCCTTGCCGTTGACTGATCGAGCCTCTAGAACTGTCTCCTAGCCCCACGATCGGCCGAGAAGAGCGCTCTTTTCGCTGCTGAATGGGTCCGATCGCGAAAGGTTTGACGGATGGCACCTGTGTAATTACACTCGTGAAACCGTGCTAGATGTAGGGGCTACGTCACTTCCTTACCCCAACATCTAGTGGGTGTGGGCAAATTTGTGGATATCGAACTCCGGTGGGGACGCCGGCTGAGGAGGAGAAATGACCGAAGGACTCCAGATCGAGCGGCGGTTCACTGCTGCCGGGACCGATCCGTATGAGACCGTGGAGTGGATTCGGCGAGATTCCCGCATCACCAACCCCGACGGATCGATCGTTTTCGAGATGGAGAACGCCGAAGTCCCCGCAGCATGGTCACAGGTTGCCGCCGACATCATGGTCTCCAAGTACTTCCGGAAGGCCGGTGTTCCACAGAGGGACGCAGCGGGGGAACTGCTCGTCGACGAGGCAGGGGAACCGGTCCTCGGTCCGGAGCACTCGGCCCGACAGGTGATCGATCGTCTCGCTTCCACATGGCGGTGGTGGGGCGAGCAGAACGGGTACTTCGCATCGGCCGACGACGCACAGGCATTCGAAGATGAACTCGCCTACATGCTCGTCCACCAGATGGCCGCACCCAACTCGCCTCAGTGGTTCAACACGGGGCTCCACCATCGGTATGGCATCGAAGGGGACGCCCAGGGCTTCTGGTACGTGGACCCGGAGACCGGTGAGAACGTCGAGGCCCCCGACGCCTATAGCCGACCCGCTCCCCACGCTTGCTTCATCATGAGCGTCGATGACGACCTTGTGAACCCAGGCGGCATCATGGACCTCTGGGTTCGCGAAGCCCGCCTCTTCAAGATGGGCGCCGGTGCCGGCGCGAACTACTCCCATATTCGGGGAGAGGGAGAGCGTCTCTCGGGCGGCGGCAAGTCGTCCGGACTCATGAGCTTCCTCAAGGTCGGCGATCGCGCTGCCGGTGCGATCAAGTCCGGTGGCACAACCCGCCGGGCAGCGAAGATGGTCATCGTCGACATCGATCATCCCGACGTTGAGACGTTCATCGCGTGGAAGGCGAAAGAGGAAGAGAAGGTCAGGACACTCATCGCCGGTGGCTACTCATCCGATTTCAACGGAGAGGCATACGCAACGGTCTCCGGTCAGAACTCCAACAACTCGGTACGCATGACGACGGACTTCGTTCAGGCCGTGATCAACGACGACGACTGGGACCTGACAAGCCGGACCGATGGCACCCCCGTGAAGACGTTGAAGGCACGGGACCTCTGGCATCAGGTCGCCGAAGCCGCATGGGCGAGCGCAGACCCCGGTGTTCAGTTCCACACGACGGTCAACGAGTGGCATACGTCACCGGCCGGAGGAGAGATCCGCGCTTCGAACCCCTGCTCGGAGTACATGTTCCTCGATAACACGGCATGCAACCTTGCGTCTCTGAACCTCGGACAGTTCTACGACGACGACAAGGGTGTCTTCGACATCGACGCCTATCGGCATGCTGTTCGTCTGTGGACGATCGTGCTCGAGATCTCGGTGACGATGGCTCAGTTCCCGTCGAAGGAGATCTCGCAGGGTTCGTACGACTATCGAACGCTGGGGCTCGGCTACGCCAACCTCGGCTCCCTCCTGATGAGGGTCGGCGTTCCGTACGACTCCGATGAGGGCCGCGCCATCGCCGGAGCATTGACTGCGATTCTCACCGGCGACGCATACGCGACGTCCGCCGAGATGGCAGATGTGCTCGGTCCGTTCTCCAAGTTCGAGGAGAATCGCGAATCGATGCTGCGGGTGATGCGGAACCATCGCCGAGCCGCCTACAACACCGACCAGAGCGAGTACGACGGCTTGAGCCATTTCGTGACCGGAATCGACCCGGAGTTCGGTCCGCCCGAAATGGTCGCAGAGGCCCGCGAGGCATGGGACCGCGCGGTCGAACTCGGCGAACAGCACGGCTACCGCAACGCCCAGGCCACGGTGTTGGCGCCGACCGGGACGATCGGTCTCTTGATGGACTGCGACACGACCGGAGTCGAACCCGACTTCGCTCTCGTGAAGTTCAAGAAGCTCGCGGGTGGCGGTTACTTCAAGATCGCCAACCGCTCGATCGCCCCCGCATTGAGGCGACTCGGCTACAGCGAGGATCGAATCCAGCAGATCATCGACTTCGTGATCGGAACGATGGGTATCCAGCGTGCTCCGCACATCAACGCAGCGACGCTGATGACGAAGGGCTTCACGGCTCAGGACATCGACAAGATCGAGGCGTCGCTTCCTTCGGTGTTCGAGATCGGTTTCGCGTTCAACCAGTGGACGCTCGGCGAGGAAACGATGCAGCGCCTCGGCTTCACGCCGGACCAGTACAACGGACCCGGATTCTCGATGCTCCACGAGTTGGGTTTCTCGACCGAGCAGATCAGAGAAGCGAACGATTACGTCTGCGGTCGTCAGTCGATCGAGGGAGCCCCCGGGCTCCTCGATGAGCACCTAGCCGTCTTCGATACTGCGAACCGGAATGGTCGCTACGGCGAGCGATTCATCCACCACAGTGGCCACATCAAGATGATGGCCTCGGCTCAGCCGTTCATCTCCGGAGCGATCTCGAAGACGATCAACATGCCGAACGAGGTCGCAGTAGAGGACATCGAGGAGTCATACCGGCTCTCATGGGAGCTCGGTCTGAAGTCGATGGCGCTGTACCGCGACGGTTCGAAGGCATCGCAGCCGTTGTCATCCACCATCGATGACGGTGCGGGTGAAGACGAACCCGAGGAAGTCGCCGAAGCGATCGACCGCGAGATCATGATCCACGCGGGCATGTTCTATCCCGGTCAATCTCCCACACAGGCCTACAGCGATCTCTCCCGTCCGAGATTCCTCCTTCCGTCACGTCGCCTCGGGTTCACCCAGGAGGCTCGCGTGGGCGGCCACAAGGTGTTCCTTCGTACCGGTGAGTACGAGGACGGCACCCTGGGAGAGCTCTTCATCGACCTGGCGAAAGAGGGAGCAACCCTGAGAGGCGTGTTGAGCTGCTTCGCTATCGCCGTATCGAAGGGCCTCCAGTACGGGGTTCCACTGGAGGAGTACGTGGATACGTTCACGTTCCAGACGTTCGAGCCACGCGGCTTCGTCGAGGGACACCCGAACATCAAGATGTCCAACTCGATCATCGACTACGTGTTCCGGGCCCTCGGTCTCGAGTACCTCGAACGCGACGAACTCGTACAGGTACCACCGGATCGCTCCGGTGAGCTGCCGGAGCCCCCGAAGGGCATCGCCGTCGAAGCCGGTACACAGCTCGATCTCACGGATGCGGCGGCAGAGGCCGACGTCGATGCGCAGGTAGCTGCCGCGAAGTTCGTCGATAACGACACCAGCACGCTCCCGGAGCCGGTGCCTGCCTACGCCACAGCCGTCGTCTCCGACGGTCCCGGCACAGCAACGGCTGCCGCCACCACGGCGGCAGAGGCATCCCTCGGTGACCTGATGGGCGATGCGCCGGCATGCGCGGCGTGCGGACACATGACCGTGCGCAGCGGGTCGTGCTACGTCTGCCTGACCTGCGGCGACACAACCGGCTGCAGCTGACCATCTGCCATCGTTTGTGCTTACGACCACCTCTGGTGTGGTTGTAGGCACAAACGATGGTCCGAAGGGGCGAACGGTCGGGTAGGTTCGCGGTCCGGCGGTACCATCTGTCCCCCTCACCGGAGAGTTATGCCGAACCCCGTGCAGATCAACGTCCCCGATGCCGACCGGACCGTCCGGTCTCCCACGGATGCCCTCCGCTTCGTGACGGCATCGATCGTTGGTGTCTTGACGATCCTCATCGTGTTGATCTTCCCCGACGTCTTCGGTGGCCTTGCACGGGACCTCAGCGAGATCTTCGACGACGCTTCCGGAGCCATCTCCGAGATCGCCGGCCTCATCGTCACAGCGCTCGTCCTCGCCGTTCCATTGATCATCCTCGTGTTCTTCATCCGGGAACGGGACTTCCGCCGACTCGTCATCGTCGTGCTTGCTGCTCTGACCGCGGCAGTAGCCACGTGGGGAACGATCGCATGGATAGCGAATCTCCTTGCCGACGAGGCCTTCACACCGAGATACGGAACCGTGGTCGTCGCCCAGACCGCCTACTACCCGTACGTTGCCGCTCTGACGGCGGCCATCACCGCTGCAACGCCGTGGCTTCGCCTCCGGTGGCAGCGAGCCAGCTGGATCGCATTCGCACTCATGATCATCGTGCGCCTCACACTGGGATCGAACCTCCCTGCGGAGCTCGTCCTGGCCATGTCGATCGGCGTGGCCGTCGGATCCGGGCTCCTTTTCATCGTCGGATCACCCAATCGCCACCCTTCCGGTGAGGAGATCGTGGCCACGCTCAAACGGTCGGACGTCGACGTGGCCCGTCTCGATGCAGCACAGGTCGATGCAAGGGGATCAACTCCCTACTTCGCCGAGACCGTCGATGGCAGTCGTGTATTCGTCAAGACACTCAGCACCGACGAGCGCAGCGCCGACTTGCTGTTCCGTCTCTACCGGCAGTTCCGGTTCAAGAACATCGGCGACGAGCCGGCGTTCTCCACCCTCCGACGGGCCGTGGAGCACGAAGCGCTCCTCTCATACAGCGCCTCAGCTGCAGGAGTCCGAACGCCTCCCCTTGTAGCGGTGGGTCTCATCGGCGAGAAGGAGTATTCGATGCTCCTCGCGTACGAGGCCATCGAGGGCAAATCGCTCGACTCGATCGAGGCCGACGAGCTCACCGATGAGATCCTCACCGAGATCTGGGAACAGGTCTCGATCCTGCGCGACCACGGAATCGCCCATCGTGACCTTCGACTTGCCAACGTGTTCATGGACGAGGAGAAGACCGCATGGATCATCGACTTCGGCTTCAGCGAGCTGGCCGCATCGGAGCTCCTCCTCAACAATGACATCGCTGAGCTCATCACGTCGAGCGCTCTTCTGGTGGGTCCCGAACGAGCCGTCCGTAGCGCCGTGGATGTCCTCGGCAGTGATGCCGTGACCGACGCCGCTCCACGAGTGCAGCCCCAGGCCCTCAGCGGAGCGACAAAGACGGAAGTGAAGGACCGCGGAGATCACCTCGATCGGAGTATCCGGGACGAGATCGCTCGCACAACCGGACAAGTGGCGGGACCGCTCGACCGCATCCAACGGCTTGATCCCAAACGCCGTATCCGGAACCGCGGATAACCTGGTGATCGGGAAAGGCGATAGAGAATGAACGTGTACAGAACTCTGAGGGTCGGCACGGCCCTCGGCGTACTCGTCGGCTCCGGCATCGAGGCGCGTCGTGGGCTCCCCGAGTGGGAGCGGAGTGTCTACCGGAGTATCAATGATGCCCCGGACGAGTTGGCACCAGTCGTGTGGGCGCCGATGCAGGCGGGCAGCCTCACGGCGCCTTTCGTCCTCGCCGGCCTGTCGTACTGGAGAACCCGCAGTCTCGATCCTGCAGTGGCGTATGCATCGGCGGGGTTCACGACCTGGTTGGCTGCAAAGGGCGTGAAGAAGATCGTCGGACGCGGCCGACCGTACGACCATGATCGGACCACGAATCTCCGTCTCGCCACCCAGATCGACGGAAGTCTCGGCTACGTCTCCGGGCATGCAGCCGTGGCCGCCACGCTGGCGACCATCATGACCAGCGACCGGTCCCCGATCTGGAGGATCAGCCTTCTTGGATTCGCCGTCGGCGTCGGTGTCACGCGTATCTACGCAGGCGCCCACCTCCCCCTCGACGTAGTGGGCGGCACCGCCCTCGGCGTCCTGGTGGGGGAAGCGACGAACGCGGTAAGGGACTCGCTGCGTTCGTCGTAGTCCGTAGTCCGTAGTCCGTAGTCCGTAGTCCGTAATGGTGGACCGTAATCCGTGGTCGCTTGTCTACGAAACACCCTTCCTGTCTTGCTGGCAGCTGGTAGCTCGTAGCTCCTTCTCATCCTTTTC
>JAOZMA010000297.1 GCA_029934555.1 Acidimicrobiia bacterium
TTCCAGGATCCGGATCTGTTGCCGCTCCACATCGATGATGCATGGCGGGAGCGTGTTTACGAACGCCGTCCCGAGCTACCAGCGGCCAGGCGGGCGAAGTATCGGGATCTTGGAGCGGATGACCGGGCGGCGGATCTGCTCGCCGACGCGTTCGATCTCGGCGGACTCTTCGAATCTGCAGTTGCAGAGGGAGCCGACGCCAGGACCGTCGCTATCTGGCTCACCGGCGAGGTCGTCGCCTATCTCCGTCGCGAGGAGACCGAGGTCGGGGATACGGAACTCACAGCACCGGCACTCGCCCAACTCGCAGAGATGACCACCGGCGGGGACCTGTCTGCAACAGCAGCGAAGGAAGTCCTTACAGGCGTTCTCGCAGGAGAAGGTGAGCCGAGAGAGGTCGCCGAAGCGCGGGACCTCCTGCAGATCTCCGACGCCACAGCGATCGAAGCAGAGGTCGCTGCCGTCCTCGAACAGCATCCCGAGGCGCTCGCGAAGTTGCAAGACGGCGATCCCAAGCCGATTGGATTCCTCGTGGGTCAGGTCATGCGGGCGACCGGCGGCAAGGCAGACCCGCGCATGGTCCAGGACCTGATCCGACAGAAGACGCAGGCGTAGCTCATGATTTCGGCGGTCGTCTTCGATTGTGATGGTGTTCTCGTAGACAGCGAACCGATCGCTGATGAGGTTTGGGCACTCGTGCTCGCCGAGGCTGGCTACACGATGACGCCCGAAGATGCCGTCGCCTGCCTTGGCACTTCGGAGCCGACGACCTACGCCTACTACGCGGAGCGGGCCGACGTCCTGCCATACGAAGAGCACATGGCGGCGATCGACGAGATCCGTGTCCCCGTCTACGAAGAACGTCTCGAAGCGTTCCCGGATGCCTTCGACACCGTCCAGTCCCTGGCGGCTCAGGGGATCCCGATGGCTGTGGCATCGTCGTCCCGACGCCCTGACCTCGACAGCAAACTCGCCCTCACGGGTCTCGACCGCTACTTCGATGCCTTCGTCGGTGGGGATGAGGTCGAGCACGGGAAGCCCGCTCCGGACGTCTACCTCGAAGCGGCCAGACGCCTCGGCGTCCCCCCGGCAGACTGCGTGGCCATCGAAGACGCCGAACACGGAGCGACCGCAGCCGTCGCTGCCGGAATGCGAGCCGTGATGATCAAACGCGACGGATCGATCTCCCCGAACCACGCATCAGTGAGTGAGCTGACATCCGACCTGCTCACAGCATGGATGTGGCGGTTCTAGGGTCTTCTCCTCTCCCACGAAGCCTCAATCCGCGGTTTGCGGTCGGGTTCACTGGCAAGGATCTCATGGTGGGGCGGGGATTCGAGGTGGTGGCGGTGATCACGATCTGGGTGAAGGTGCGAGCGGGGGTTCTCTGACATTCTCCACCACGCAGTGGGGGAGATACCCGTCAGGGTAGAGGGGGTGTTTTGCCAGAGGGGGTGCCCTGGCACCATCGATCTCGCATGCAGGTGCACCCCTATGAACCAGCCGGTGCCCCCGAATCGCCCCCCTGCGGCGCGGGGGCGCCGCGTCCCCCCGCCGTTCCGTCGGGGGGACAGGACGAGGATCCTCTGTCGCTTCAGATACCGCGGATTCAGACTCAGGCAAGGGGAGGTGCCGACGGAGGAGGCTGGGTGGGGCTCTGGGAGCGAGGACTTGACGATGAGGTCAGGAGATGGCTCTTCGCCGATCCCAAACCGGTCTCCTACAGTCTGAACACTCCGTCTAGCTCCCTCGGACGGTGATCTCCGAGAGCGTCGAGACGGTCCGACAGGGTCGCAGCACGTCCCGGGGCGTAGTAGTTCTCGACGAGCCAGACGCCCCACTCATTCGGATCGTCGGGGAAGCGGTCCGAGAGAAACTCAACTGTGGCGTGCGCCACAACGCTCCCGATCAGGTAGCCCTGGAGGTAGAAGGGGTCGATGCTGCGGAACGTGTCGCGTGCCCACACGGCTGGGTCATCGATGGGAACGAGCGGTTCATGCCATTCGGTGAACAACGTGCGACCTTCACCGGGTCGTTCGTTCACGGCGAACTCGAAGAGGAGGCTGGTTGCGATACGGGCGGTCTCGCATTGCTCGATCACGGCAATGTGTTCTCGCTCGTCGTCGGTGAGCAGCAATCGGCCGGCGATAGCCTCCATGACGACAGCCATCGACTCGTCGGTCGTGGTCTCCCAGGTCCGGAATACCCCGGTCGCCCGGTTCGAGGCGTGGCCGAGCGCATGACCGAGTTCGTGATAGGCGACCACCAGCGCCGAGAGGGATCCGGAACGACCAACCAGGATCCGGACGTCATCCGGGATCTCAAGGGCGAACGCGACACCGTAGATCGGCTGATCGCGAACCACCCACGAGATGCGATCGGCGGCTTCGCCGAGACCCAGGAGACGCACCAATTCGGATGCGGCAGTCGGAACATCGTCGGGTCCGGGACCGCCGAATCGCTCCAGATCATCGAACCAGGTCTCGAGCGTCATGTGCTCGCGGTCGACGGTCCTGTGGGCTCCCGGGAGCGTTGAATCCCTCGCCGCTACCACGAACCTCTTGACCCCGTCCAGATCGAGGCCCTCCGCCCACATCGCGAGATGAGCATACGATGCGAAGCCTTCCTCGATGGCGAGGCGGTTCCGGATCTCGATCAATTCGACGAGGTCATTCTCCATGGCAGCACCGACGGTTCCCCAGGACGCAGCGTCGGGTATCGCGTATGCGGATCGGTCCCCCAGACGCATGCGGAGGTCGGACACGATCGGATGCCAGTCGACGCGACCTCGAGTTGCGACAGATGCCAGAACGCGGTCTCTTCGGCTCCGAGATCCTTCGCCCCGATACACCGAGCACAGGCCGTACATGGAAGCCTCCACCGGCAGGAGATCGACCGACTCACCCTGGGCGTAGTCCACGAAGAGAAGCGTCTGACGCTCCTGGAAGCGAGTCAGGTACTCGGCTTCGAACCCCATACGGCAACGCTACTCGCCGAGTTGTGACCGCGACTACATCAACCACCAGACGAACCAGCCTGCCGCCAGGCCGTAGAGGCCGGCCACCACGTCGTCCATCGTGATCCCAACCGCACCGGGTAGTGACTCCGCCT
>JAOZMA010000040.1 GCA_029934555.1 Acidimicrobiia bacterium
TGGTTGTCGGTGCCATCGTTGTTCTCCCTGGTGCTCTGTCGACGGACGATTCGGACGGATCCTTCGAGGTGGCGTTCGCTGAGATCACGACGACGGCGGCGAGTTCTTCGGCCACCGACGCCCTACCCGGCGAGATCGAGACCCAGAGTGCGGATGATGGAGGCGACGGAGTCACGGCGCCGGACGTGGACGAGAGCGGACTTGCCGGAGGGGCTGTTTCGGACGAAGAGACGCAAGCCGCGGAGACGTTCGACGCTGCCGTGGCACCTCTCGCCCTTCCGTACCTCGCTGACGTCGACCTTGGCATCCTCGAGAGCGATCTCGCTTCTGATCCGGAGTCTCTCCGAAACAGCACCTCGCCGACACCTTCGAAGTCTTCCGGGTTTGGCGACGCTCAGGTCGCACAGGTGGACGACTGTCTCGACTCCCTGAGGACAGGAGACAGCGCCTCCTTCTTCTCTCCCATCGCCATGACAACCTACGAAGGCATCCCCGCTGTCGTGATCTCGATCTCTCCATCGGAAGGAGATCCGTTCCTCGCGGTCTTCTCTTTGGATCTGTGCCGGGAGATCACCAGCACACAGCGATAACCGTCCCACGATTCGACTATCCTCCCTGGACATGACTGACCGACCGCGCAACGACTACCCGGCCAAGATCGCCGACCTCCTCGAGAAGACGGCTACTCGCATCCGTTCGCTCACTGTGGAACGGGCGTCTGTGGCGGTCACGTGGACGGCGCTCGGTCTGGTGATAGCAACGCTCGCGATCATCGCCGTGATCTGGTTGCTCGTTGGTTTCTTCCGTGCCCTCGGTACCCTGATGGGACAGGAACTCGCATACGCCGTCGTCGGGGGCATATTGCTCATCGTCGGCGTGTTCCTTTGGATGAAGAGATTCCCGAAGGACGAGACAACACCACCACAGGAGTGACCATGGCCGAGAAGGTCTTGATCATCGGGTCCGGCCCCGCCGGACTCACCGCCGCTATCTACGCAGCCCGCGCAGACCTCGATCCGTTGATGATCGAAGGTATGGAGCGAGGCGGGCAGTTGATGCTCACCACCGAGGTCGAGAACTATCCCGGCTTCCCCGAGGGCATCATGGGCCCCGAACTCATGGACGGGATGCGCAAGCAGGCCGAACGTTTCGGTACTCGCATCGTGTCATCCGACGTCACGAAGGTCGACCTCACCGAACGCCCGTTCAAGGCATGGGTCGGTAGCGACCTCTACGAGACGGACAGCGTCATCATCTCCACCGGCGCATCTGCCCGGTGGCTTGGGATTGAGGGGGAGAGCCGTCTCCGCGGATACGGTGTCTCCGCATGTGCAACGTGCGATGGGTTCTTCTTCCGCGACCGAGAGATAGCGATCGTCGGTGGCGGAGACTCGGCCATGGAAGAGGCGATCTTCCTCACGAAGTTCGCATCGAAGGTCACCATCCTTCACCGGAGGGACGAGTTCAGAGCATCAAAGATCATGGCTCAGAGGGCTATCGATCACCCGAAGATCGAGGTTCTCTGGAACACGACGATCGAAGAGGTGCTCGGCGATGACCTCGTCACCGGTCTCCGGGTGAAGAACGTGCTCACCGATGAAGAGTCCGTACTACCCGTCGAGGGGTTCTTTCTGGCGATCGGCCACGACCCGAATACCAAGATTTTCCAGGACCAGCTCGACCTGGACGCCTCCGGATACATCTCCACAGACGGAGGCTCGACGCGCACGTCTGTCGAAGGTGTTTTCGCTGCTGGAGACGTCGTGGATCACTACTACCAGCAAGCAGTGACAGCCGCTGGAATGGGCTGTCAAGCTGCGATCGACGTTGAGCACTGGCTCGACCGACCCGAAGCCTGAAACTATTCTCGCTCGCCCACCGGGCGAGCGGACCATTGATCGCGAGGAGTCAAGATGGGACAGAACACCGTCAAGGGAACCGATGCAACGTTCGTCGAACTGATCGGGTCTCCACTGCCGACCCTCGTCGACTTCTGGGCAGAGTGGTGCGGGCCGTGCAAGATGATGGACCGGCCACTCGAGGAGATCGCCGGGGAACGCGCGGGCAAACTCCAGATCGTCAAACTCAACGTCGACGAGAACCCCTCGACGGCGATGCAGTTCGGTGTGATGAGCATTCCAACGATGATCATCTTCCAGGGTGGGGAAGAGAAGAGGCGTCTCGTCGGCGCAAGGAGCAAGAGCCAGCTGGAAGCCGAGATCGTTTCCTTCGTCTCCTGAGCATCGAGAACCCGACAACGGGACCGTGAGGCTCTACCACTCCGGAGACCGCGGAGAACCGGTTCGCGACATCCAACGCCGGTTGACGGGTCTCGGAATCCATACGGACGTCGACGGCTCCTACGGCTCGGACACCGTCGCAGCGGTACAGACCTTTCAGGAAGCCCGTGGGCTACCCACGGACGGAATCGTGGGCCCTGAGACCTGGCGAACCCTGGTCGATGCCGGGTTTCGCCTCGGAGATCGCATGCTGTACCGGCGCTCTCCGATGATGCGCGGTGACGACGTCTCGCGACTCCAGCAGAGCCTCGGCTCTCTTGGCTTCGATGCGGGCAAGGTCGACGGATTCTTCGGCCCCGACACGCTCAGAGCTGTGCTCGACTTCCAGCACAATCGGGGAATGGCCGAGGATGGTTTCGCCGGCCGTGAAGTCGTCGAGGAGCTCCTCCTGATGTCCAAGGCGACCGAGAAACCCCCTCGAGAGGCGGTTCGTGAGCACGAATGGATCGATTCACTCCCCCACCCGATCGCCGGCGCTCGGATCTACGTCGACCCCGATCGCGTTGAACCTTCGAAGCCTGACCCTACGTGGCTGGCCGCCACCCACCTCGCCTCGGATCTCCAGATTGCCGGAGCGCGGGTCTTACTGTCACGAAGCGTCGATACCGCCCCGACCGAACGGTTCCGTGCGCAGAGGGCCAACCGTCTCGATGTCCAGATCGTGGTGTCGATCACCGTACCCCCCGACGATGCTGAAGGTGTCTTCTACTTCGGCACGCCGCTGAGCACGAGCGACGCAGGGAACGCGATCGCCGTCCATCTCGCTACCAGGCTCGGTATTCCCGCCCTTCCCCGGGCCGTCCCCATCCTGAAAGAGACCCGTTCCCCGGCGATCGTGGTCGCCGTAGCAACACCATCGGCCGGGACCGGAGCAAAGATCGCAGAAGCGATCATCGATCTCTACGCAAATGGACCAGACGAAGACTGAGCTGCCAGCCGCCAGCTCCCGGCCCGAACCCCACTCAGGTAACGGTGGCTACAGGTCGGATCCGGATACGGACTACGGACTACGCCACTACGGACTACTCGAATAGTTGGCGGTAGATCCGCTCTAGGTCTTCCAGGGAGCCGTAGCGGATCACCATTCGCCCGCCTTCGCCGCGTGTCGTGATCTTCACTTTCGTGGCCAGGCGCTCACTGAGTCGCTCTTCGAGTTCGATGATCGCCGCCGGGCGCATCACGGGCATCCTTCGCTGCGGCTCCTCATCTTGGACGGAACGGCTCCTCACCGCCTCTTCGACCTTCCTGACCGGCCAACCCTCCGCCACCACACGTTCGGCGATGTGCACGGCGTAGGCCTCATCTTCGAGAGAGAGGAGGGCCCGGGCGTGCCCAGCAGACAACTCCTCGCGTTCGAGCATTCCCTGAATCGCCGCCGGTAGTTGGAGCAGACGGATCATGTTCGTCACCGCACTCCGGCTCTTCCCAACCCTGCCGGCGACCTGTTCATGGGTCATACCAAAATCTTCCATAAGATTGCGGTATGCGGCGGCTTCCTCGAGTGGCGAGAGGTCCTTCCTCTGCACGTTCTCGATGAGCGCCTCGGTGAGGTGTCTCTCGTCGCTCTCTGTCTCCCTGATGACCGCAGGAATCGTTGCTAGGCCTGCCATTCTGGCTGCCCGTAGTCGCCGTTCGCCTGCGATCAGGAAGTACGTTCCGTCGGTATCCCCGGCTCGGACAACGACCGGTTGGAGAACGCCGACCTCCCTGATCGACGCTGCCAACTCCTCCAGGGCGTCATCGTCGAATCGAGCTCTCGGTTGTTGAGGATTCGCTGATATCTCCTCGAGTTCGAGTTCGGCGAACCCCACGGAGGGGTGTTCGACGGGGATCAACGAGTCGAGTCCCCTCCCTAGTCCACTCTTACGTGCGGCCATGTCTCCTCCGAAACTCTCGTGCCAACTCCCGGTAGGCGATCGCCCCACGGGACATGGGATCGTAGGCCTCGATAGGCTCACCGTACGAGGGAGCCTCTGAGAGCCTGACGGTACGGGGGATCACCGTGCGATACGCCGTTTCGCCGAAATGCTCTCTTACCTGTGCGACGACGTCAGCCGCCAGCGTGGTACGTCCGTCGTACATCGTCAGGATCACTCCCTCGACGTCAAGTTGAGGGTTGAGGCTCCGTTGAATCAGTTGGATGTTCTTCATCAACTGGCTCACCCCCTCCAGGGCGTAGTACTCGCATTGAATGGGTATCAACACCTCATCCGCGGCCGCGAGACCATTCACCGTCAACAGCCCGAGAGAAGGAGGGCAATCGACGAGTACGAAGTCGTAGTCGTCGGCGATCGACTCAAGGGACTTCCCGAGCCGCGCCTCTCGCGAGAACATCGAGACCAGTTCGATCTCTGCGCCGGCGAGTTCGATCGTGGCCGGCACGACGAAGAGTTCGCGCACGGAGGATGGCTCGACTACGTCTTCGATCGGAACGTCCTCTACGAGGAGATCGTAGGTCGAATACTCGATCGCCGATCGGTCGATTCCGAGACCGCTCGTGGTGTTTCCTTGCGGGTCGAGATCGACCAGAAGAACTCGTTCTCCTTGGTAGGCAAGGCCTGCACCAAGATTGATAGCGGTCGTTGATTTGCCGACTCCGCCCTTCTGGTTGGCGATGGCGACGATTGTTGTTGGCATCAGGAAGCGTCTCTGTCCGGATCTCGGGGACTGGCTCGCACCATCCTAAGAAGCCATGCGGGGGAGTCAAGGACCCCTTCGTCGATCTCAAGTAGGTCAACGGCTGCGCCGGCCGGGGCGGGGGGCGTGTCGCCGGGTTCTGCGCTACGGCTCAACCCCACCACGACACAACCGCGGTCGGCCAGAAGAGGGAGCGCAGACTTCAGGGCATCCACCGGTTTCAACGACGCCCGGAACGTCACGACTTCCCAGGTACCGGCCACTCGAAGCGCATCTCGTTGATCTACGGATACATTCTTGAGACCAACGACCCGAACAGCTCGTCGCGCCAGCCGACAGCGCTCCCTGGATCGGTCCAGGAGCGTGACCGCCGCCTCCGGGTAAAGAATCGCCAACGGGATACCGGGAAGACCGACACCGGACCCCACGTCGAGGATGGTGGCGGGTTCCTCGTCCCAGGCGGCAGCGAAGACGATCGAGTCGGCGAGATGCCGGTCGATCAGGCGAGCTCCTTCAGCCCGCCCGATTCCCCCGGCGTCGACGGCTTCGGTCGCCAACCACTCGCCGAAGCGGCCCAACTGCGTCCGTTGAAGAGGCGTTAGATCGATTCCGACCCGAAGTGCGGCCCTGTCGAGACCACCCCCGGAATGTTTCCCGTGAAACACTCGGGGTCAGCTCTCGTCGACTTCTCCGGTGGAGGCGATCACCACGGCGCGTCGCGGATCTTCACCCTCTGAGTACGTTTTTACACCCTCGAACTCGGCAGCAGCATCGTGGATAACCTTGCGATCGGCCGCGTTCATCGGCTCGAGCATGGCCTCTCCTCCACTCTCTTTCACCTGCTCAACGAGCTTCGCGGTATAGATCGTCAGCGCTTCACGCCTGCGAGCTCCGTACCCGGCGATATCGATCCTCATTCGCGGTGCGCCAAACGTGTGTCGCTGGACGGTGGTGCGGGTCAGTTCGAGAACGGCGTACATCGTTGCGCCCTTCGGGCCAACGAGAGCTTCGGTCTGCTCCCCGACGACGTCGAGATACAGCACGTCGTCCTCGACCCTCGTCTGGATCTCTCCCTCGAGACCGAACGATGCAAGGAGTCCGGAAAGGAAGTCTTTGGCTACCTTTGCCTGGTCCTCGATCGAAGTCTCTGGCTTGTCCTTCTTCGGCTCTGCCGCTGCCTTGTTGTCCATCGCTCGCCGCTCCTTCGAAGATCCGCTCTTCTTGTCCTCTGTGGGTTTCTTCTTGTTCGACGGCCGTGAACTCTTGCCGTTCCTGGAGTTCGAACCCTGTCCGCTCTTCTGCTTCTCCTGGTTCTTCTTCTGCTGTCCGGCGTTGGACGATCCCTTCGTCCCTCTCCGGCTACGACGGTTGCGCTTGCGTGGCTTGCGCGAGACCTTCACGATCGCAGGACGGGCCCCAACACCGAGGAATCCCGGTTTCCCCTCCTGGATAACTTCCACCTCGGCCTGATCGACCGACTCGAGTCCGAGTTCGGCGAGTGCGGCTTCGACTGCGACGTCGGCCGTCTTTCCGGTAACTTCCACCCATTCCATCGTCATTTCCTCCTGCGGCGGCTCTTCTTCTTGCTGGCGTTCTCCGACGGGCCCTTCTTTTCGGGTTCCCCGTCCTCCGGCGGCGTGTCCGGTGGGAGCGCCGGCTTCTTCTTGTCGTCATCATCTCCGCGTTCATCCAAGCGCAGGATCAGGGCTTGCTGCCCGACCCTGAAGAGGTTGGATGTTGCGAAATAGATTCCGAGTCCGGCGGTGAGCGTCCATGAGATGAATCCGAAGAAGAGAGGCATAATCTTCATCGCTGTCTGCATCGACTGCGCCGTCTGGGACTGTTCTTTGTCGTCCTTCTTCGTCTTCGTGGTCTGAAGCTGCTGGTAGAAACCGGCGGCCACGATGAGGATGATCAAGAGGATGTAGGGGAGTGCGGTGAGGAAGTCGCCGCTCTTGATCGCATCCGGGACAACGGAGCTCGGTGATGCCGTGAGATCCATACCCAGGAACGTGGTGTTGATGGCCTCGGTACCGTCACCGATGTACTTCGATGTTGCTGCGCCACCACCGTCCGGTCGCTGAATGCTTCGCAGCACGGAGAACAGGGCGAACCAGAGAGGCATCTGGACGATCATCGGGAGGCATCCGGCGGCCGGATTGACGCCGCGCTCCTGGTAGAGGGCCATCAACTCTTTGTTGAGCTCTTCTTTGTCCCCCTTGAGTTCCTTCTGAAGACGCTTGACCTCCGGCTGGATCTCCTGCATCGCCTTCATCGACCGGGTCTGCTTCAGGGTCAGAGGGAACAGAACGAGCGAGATCGCCAGCGTGAGCAAGATGATCGCGATACCAAGATTTGGAATAAATTGGTAGAAGAAGTTAAGGACCCCTCCGAGGAGGTCGAGGAGGAGATTCCATGGATTCAGGGAGGTCATGCGTCGCCCTCAGCGTTCGTGTTCTCGTGTTCGTATTGGCCCGGTTCCGGGACGGGATCGTATCCACCCTCATGGAACGGCTGGCACCGTCCGATGCGTTTGACGGCCATCCACGACCCACGACCCGCTCCGTGGAGACGGATCGCGTCGTACCCATACTTCGAGCAGGAGGGATAGTACCGACAATTACCCCCGAAAGCGGGAGAAAGCACCTTCTGATAGACCCGAATCGAACCCATGAGCATCAAGGCCGCCGGCGATGGCGCCTGCTCTTGGTCGCTGCTCATCGATTCTCCTCATCTCGTTCGCTCTCGGCGATCGCACTCCCCAGTCCGTAGACCAGGTGCTCAAAACCCATCGTGGCGACGTCGGGAGACGCGACCACGACGTACGCCGTGTCCTGCCTCAGCTCAACTCGAATCAAAGCCTCGCGCAGACGGCGCTTGGCTCGGTTTCTCTGGACCGCACCGCCGACCCGTCGCGAGGCAACGATCCCCACTTGCGGAGCTCCCATCTCTCCGCCGGCACAGATCACTCTGATCCCTCCAGATCGGGCCGATCGGCCGGTGCGAAAGACGGCAGAGAACTGCTCCGTCGAGCGCAGAGAGACGAACGGTCGTCCCTTTCTATGCGGTGAGACGGTGGCGTCCCTTGAGGCGTCGTCTCTTGATGACGGCGCGTCCGGAACGTGTCCGCATACGGGAGCGGAATCCGTGCTTGCGCTTGCGGCGCCGCACGTTCGGTTGATAGGTACGCTTCATAGTGAGGTATCCCTGCTTGGGAGGTCGCGATACGACCGGGAAGATTGCGGACGCCTGAATCCTACGTCGTTTGCTGTCCTAACGATCTCTTCAGACCGAGAACGCGAAGTCGCGCGACTGAACGCGAAATCCAGACACCGAACGCGAAACATGGTTGGCTCTCATTCGAGGGGATTCTTAGCCTTTCTCCACTTCTTCCCAATATTTCCCACCTCTGATAACCCTTGCGGGATAAGAGTTAGCGTCGTTCGATCGTTGTTCTGATCCGTCGATACCGTGCTATTTCCCGTTCTTGCCGGTCCGTTGTCCCCGGACATATACTCGCCGCCGCTCCCCTTTAAATGGCCGCACTTCCCCGTATAGATCTCGGGTCCGCGACGGCACTCAGGGAGCGGGCCAGGACGAGAGAACGATTTTTCCACAACCTGTGGACAGGTGTGTGGACAGGGCATATAGAGGTTGAGAGGAGCATCAAGAGTGGCTGAATTACGCTCGGCGACCGCGGAGTGGGAGACCTTTCATCAGCAGGTGCGCCGCCGGGTGACGCCGGCCGCATGGCAGACCTGGATCGAGCCGCTCGACTCCACCATCGAGGATGGCAGCCTCCATCTGGTCGCTCCCTCCGACTTCCATTACCGCTGGGTCGGGGATCGCTATCTGCCGGCACTCCAAGAAGCAGCTCTGGCCACCCTCGGTCTCGAAGTGGAGCTCACTGTGGTTCCGACCGTCGCAGAGACTCCTCTTGAGGTTGCCTCGGGACCGAGCCCCCTCCAGGTTCCCCTACCGATCGACACGGACGACCCCACGCGATCGCGGGCGAACGATCCCCGTCTCGTTCCGAAGTACACGTTCGACAATTTCGTGGTCGGACAATCGAATCGCTTTGCCCACGCAGCGTCGCTCGCCGTCGCCGAACAACCCGGTAGCCACTACAACCCTCTGTTCATCTACGCGAACGCCGGTCTCGGCAAGACACATCTCCTCCACGCCGTTGGCCACCACCGGATCGAACTCGATCCGACCGCCGTCGTTCGCTATGTCTCTTCCGAGCAGTTCTTCAACGAATTCATCAACGGGATTCGAAGGAAGCGGATGGATGAGTTCAAGGAGCGCTATCGCACCATCGACGTGCTCCTTCTCGACGACGTTCAGTTCTTCGAAGGCAAAGAACAGATCCTCGAGGAGTTCTTCCACACGTTCAACAGCCTGTATGAGGCAGGGAAACAGGTCGTGATCAGCTCCGATCGTCACCCGAAGCACCTCTCTACGCTCGAAGATCGTCTGAGGAGCCGTTTCGAGTGGGGTCTTCTTACCGATATCCAGAGCCCCGACATCGAGACCCGTCTCGCCATCCTCAGGAGGAACGCAGAGTTCGCTCCTGCACCGGTCCCATCCGACGTGATGACGTTCATCGCAGAGAACGTCCATCAGAACATCCGCGAACTGGAAGGTGCTCTGACCCGGGTCACCGCATTCGCTTCCCTGACGGATGAGGTGATCACACTCACGATGGCTCAAGATGTCCTCTCCGACATCGTCGAACCCGATCGTGTCGTACCCCTCACGTCCGACCGGATCATCCAGATCACCGCGGAATACACGTCAACGACTGTGGAACAACTCACCGGTCCCAGCAGAAAACAGCCTCTCGCGAGGTACCGACAGATCGCCATGTACCTCTGCCGGGAGCACACAGACCTCTCACTACCGAAGATCGGGGCATGTTTCGGTGGGCGCGATCACACGACGGTCATCCACGCCGTTGAGAAAGTGAAAACGCTCATGAGGACCGATATGGAGGTCTTCGATCACGTTTCAGAGCTCGGCCAACGCCTGAGGACAACATGACCGATATCCACACCTTCCTCTCGTCTCGTTTCCACTCTGTTGATTACTGTGTGTTTATTCACAAACCATGTGGATTCGGAAACCCGTTGACCTCAACGGATCCCTCCCTTTGTCCACAATCCACAATGCCTACTACTACCACTACCGTTTGTAATTGAAAAGAACAAGAAGCAGGGGATGAACAACTGTGCGTATCCGAGCCGAACGTGATGACCTCGCCGACGTCCTGACCAGGGCGGGCCGAGCGGTTGGAAGCCGTTCACCTCTTCCGATCCTTCAAGGGCTCCTGTGTGAGGTCGAGGGAGGACGTCTTCAGGTGACGGGGACGGACAATGAAGTGACCGTGAGGACATACCTCGAAGTCGAAGGACTCGAGGATGGATCCACGGTGATCCCGGCCAAGCTCGCCGCCGACGCCGTGCGCAAGCTTCCAACGGGAGCGGTCTCTGTCACAGCTTCCGATGGAGAAGTCGAGATCACCGGGAACGGACCGCGATTCAGACTTCGTGAGTTGAGTGTTGGAGACTTCCCAACGATCGACGACAAGCTGCCGGCCGACACGATCGACGTGGTTGGAGAGACCCTCGTCAAGGCATTGAGTCAGGTAGGAATCGCCGCTTCCGGGGACGAGGCCCGACCCACGCTCACCGGTGTTCTGTTCGAGGAGAACGACGGGGGGCTCCGGCTGGTCGCAACAGATTCGTATCGACTGGCTGTGCGCGACGTGCTCGGAATCGGAGCAACCGGTTCGAAGCTGGTCCCGTACCGGGCGTTGAAAGAGCTCGGAAGAACGGTCGGAGACGGGCCGATGAAGGTAGCTCTTGGTGATAGAGAGGCTGTGTTCATCACCGATCAGGGGAGACTGACGGTACGGATCATCGATGCGGCATTCCCGAAGTATCGGCAGCTCCTGCCCGACTCCTATCCGAATCGTCTCGAGGTCTCGAAGAAGAGCCTTCTCGAAGCGGTCGGAAGAGCGGCGCTCGTCGCAGAGGATCACATACCGGTCCGCCTCAATCTCCACGAAGGGGGAGTCGAACTCAGTGTCATCCGACAGGAGGTCGGAGAAGAGACCGAGCACATCGAGGGGAAGTACGAGGGCGAGGAGATGACGATCGCCTTCAACACGAGGTATCTCACAGAGGGTGTCGGGGTCATCGACTCAGACACCGTCATCCTCGAGACGATCGACGCGCTGAAGCCGGGTCTTCTCCATGGTGTAGGGGATGAGGATTTCCGATATCTCCTGATGCCGGTTCGTCTCTAGCAAGTAGCAGTTCGATCACTCCCGACGCAGCGATTGAGGCGACGATGACGCGAGGTGATTGATGTATCTCTCCTGGCTCGAACTGATGGACGTTCGCTGTTACGAGACGCTCCGTTTCGAACCCGATGGGGACGTCAACGTCCTCGTCGGAGCGAACGGAGCCGGGAAGACCAGCGTCCTGGAGGCGGTCGCCTACCTCGGACTCCTGAAGTCATTCCGGGGGACTCCCGACGTGGCGATGATCAGTACCGGTTCGGACAAGGCGGTGATTCGCGGGGAATTCATCATCCCATCAGGCACCGTCAAGGTCGAGGTCGAACTCGCCAACCCGGGTCGTCGACGGGTGTTGGTCAACGGGAAACGGCCGCAACGCAATCGTGATGTCATGGCCCAGGTTCCGATCGTGGCGTTCCAGCCGGATGATCTCGATCTGGTGAAGAGAGGACCGGGACTGAGACGAGGGTATCTCGATGATCTCGCAGCCCAACTCTGGCCGCAAGCCGGTGCCGATCAACAGGACTACGAAAGGGCCGTGCGCCAACGCAACTCGCTGCTCAAACAGGAGGGGAGAAGGGCAGATCCGATCACGCTGGACGTCTGGGACGAGAGAGTCGCAGTTGCGGGATCGGCCGTTTTCGGACACCGATCCAGGGTGTTGAAAGAGCTTGATGCTTCTCTCGGTGAGGCCTACCGACTCGTGGGAGAGAAGGGCTCGCTGACGTGGAGCTACGACACGAACTGGGGGGCAACGTTGGACGGCGGAGGGGAACCGGAACAGCTCAGGACAGAGCTCTTCGAGCGGCGCCGCCGGGACATGGACCAGCGTGTGACCAGCGGTGGACCCCATCGCGATGATCCGTCCCTCGTCGTCGACGGGAGGCCGGCACGTTCGATGGCAAGCCAGGGAGAACAGCGCACCGTGGCGCTCGCCCTTCGTGTTGCCGCGTATCGCCTGCTCAGCTCCCATCGGTCGACAACACCGA
>JAOZMA010000298.1 GCA_029934555.1 Acidimicrobiia bacterium
TCTCGACGTGATGGGCGAACTCATGGCTCAGTCCGTTACGCAGGTTTGGTGCGGTCCCGGGGATGCGGATGACCACGGTCGCCGAATCCGGGTGGTACTCGGCGCGGTCGTCGAGCTCCCACGCGGCGCTGAGGGCGACCGGGGCGATGCAATCGTGGCGCGCCGGGTGGGCCGCGAGGAAATCCTGCCAGGTTTCGGTGGCAAGAGCGCGGAGATCGGCGGGAACGGTGTCATCGAAACGAAGCGCGGGAGGGCCGTTCGGTCGAGCGAACAACAGGACACCGACGGCCATCGCCGCAGCGAGCACAGTGAGAGCGAGTCCACGACGCACCCGCGAATCCTACCGCCGTCCGGCGTTCCTCGTCGACATCGGAATCGAATCAACAAGAGAATCGTGCGCGATAGCGTCGCGGCGCGGTGACGAAGAAGGAGTAACAATGAGAGATATCACGATCATGATCCCCGAGCGGGGTGGAGCGGTTCCCGAGGTCTGGGAAGCGCTCGGCGACGCCGGCGTCAACGTCGAGGCCGCAGTGTCGTTCTCACGGGAGCACCACAGGGTGGTGCATGTGGTGGTGGAGGATGCCGTGGCCGATGGCGCTCAGCAGGTGTTGACGGGCGCCGGCTTCTTGATCGTCGACGTTCGAGAGGTACTCGTCGTCTCGCTTGAGGATCGACCGGGGGGTCTGGCGAGTGTCGCCCGCACGGCTTATGACGCTGGGGCGGAGGTCTACTTGCTCGCACTTGCGACCGGAGACCGGGTGATGCTCGGCGTCGTGAACGTGGAAGCAGCGCGTCAGGCTTTCGACCTCTGACGGGCATGGAGTATCCAGACTTCCGTCTCGAAGATCGTGTCGCGGTCGTGACGGGTGCGAGCAAGGGCATTGGGTGGGACCTCGCGAAAGCCCTGGCCGCAGCCGGGGCTGCAGTCGCGGTTGCGGCGCGCGATCTCCGATCCCTCGAATTGCTGGCGAGCGAGATTCGGGCCGAGGGCGGAGAAGCCATGGCAGTACAACTCGATGTGCGGGACGTAGAAGGAATCGGCAACGCGTTCGAGCAGGTTCACCGGCACTTCGGCTCGTTCGACATCTTGGTCAACAACGCGGGTCTCGGGGCCAATCATCCTGCAGAGGACGTCACCGAGTCCGATTGGGACGAGATGATGGCGGTCAATCTGCGGGGGTTGTTCTTCGCTTGCCAGGCAGCCGGGCGCATAATGCTCGCCCAGGGTCACGGGCGGATCATCAACATGAGTTCCCAAGCTGGCGTCGTCGGCATCCGGGAACACGCCGTCTACTCCGCCAGCAAGGGGGGAGTCAATCTCCTCACGAAAGTGCTGGCTCTCGAGTGGTCGAACCGGGGTGTGACCGTCAATGCGGTAGCGCCCACATTCATCTACACCCCGGGCACCGCCGAGCGCTTGGATCGGCCTGACTACCTGGAGCAGGTCCTCAGCCGCCTCCCCATCGGTCGGGTCGGCACCACGGCCGATGTCGCCGCCGCCGTGATCTACCTGGCTTCACCCGCCGGCGCGATGGTGTCGGGTCACGTTCTCCTCGTAGATGGAGCCTGGACGGCGCAGTAGAGCAACGGTTCACCGGGAGGGGGAATGGAGCGTCACAGTTCCGTACTGTCAGCTGTTGTAACGTCTCCGATCTGATGCTGATAAGCGGAGCGTGACATGACCGAACGAGACCTGCAGAATCCCTTCGATGAACAAGACATCGCCGAACCCTGGCGTCGTCTTGTCGGGTTCGCTGTCGACTGGATGGTCCTGGTCATGACCTCTCTGGTCATCGTCTCGGCGCTCGGGATCGATCTCGGCGCCGGAGACGCGCTCCGGTTGCCCACCTCGGCCAGGCTCGTTCAGGGATTCGTCGGCGCCGCGTACTACGTCGGGTTCACCGTCTGGCGTGGTCAGACTCCCGGGAAGATGCTGATAGGCACCAGGGTCGTAATGCGGCGAACGGCGCGGATCCCTGACCTCGGTCCCGCGGCAATGCGCTGGGTAGTCCCGGGCATCTTCGTCTTCTTGCCGGGAGTGAGCGTCGTCTCAGTCGTCATCTACGGTTGGCTCCTCTTCAACCTCCTTCGCCAAGGCCTGCACGACAAGGCGGCGCGGACGGTGGTCGTCCATGCGCATTGACCTGACGTGTATCACCGTCGTGACTCTGATATCCACTGTTGCATTGGGCGCGTGCACGACATCTCGTACTTCGAATTCGCAGAGTCCAGTCGCGGTGGAGGCCGTCCTCACCGACCTTTGGAATCCGCGCGGCGTCGTCCTGGATGCCGGAGGCGGCATCTTGGTCGCGGAGGCCGGCCGGGGTGATGATGCCGCAGACGTGACCCAGCGCACCGGAAGGCTAACCCGATTCATCGATCGCAACGGCGACGGCGACTTCGATGATCTGGACGAGATCGAGCCCTGGTTCGAGCATCTCGCGAGCTACAACGCCATGGACGTCTACGCGACGGGTCGAGACGAGGTGAGCGGTCCGAGCGACGTGACTATGCACGGCGACGGACGCGTCTTCCTTTCGGTCGACGGCGGCTTCGACGAGTTCGCCCTACTGGAGATCAGTCCCAGCGGATCGATCGGTCGCAACCTCTCGGGCCGGAGCAACATGACGGGGATCGCCCTGGCCCCGGATGGGGACTCCATCTTCGTGACCGAGAGCACGCTCAATCAACTGATCGAGATCTCGCTCGCAAGCGGCGACCGCCGTGAGATCGTGGTGTTCTCATCGCTCGAGAGCGGACAGCAGGCGGTGCCTGCGGGTCTCGCCATCGATCCTCTCAGTGGGGACATCCTGGTCGCGCTGTTCTCGGGTGCGGCGCCGACCGACGACGGTGGCTTCGTCCCTTTCGTCGTCGGTGACTCCAAGGTCGTGCGGGTGGATTCGCAGACCGGTGAAGTCGTCGACGAGATCAGCGGACTCACCACCGCTGTGGATGTCGCGATCGACGAGTTTGGCAACGTCTTCGTTGTCGAAATGTCGAGCGATTACGCAGATCTGTTCGAACGTGGCACCGACCTCGAAGACGTGGGCGGCGCTCCGCGACATGGCGGCTATGTGAGGTTCAGCGGAAC
>JAOZMA010000299.1 GCA_029934555.1 Acidimicrobiia bacterium
GGCCCTCGTCGAGGACCTGAACACGACCGTTGGGCAGGTCCAGGCTGCCATCACCCTCTACACGCTGACGATGGCATCGTTCATGCTCACCGGCGGCAAACTGGGAGACATCTGGGGGTCGAAGCGCGCCTTCCGAATCGGACTCATCATCTACGCAATCGGCACAACGATCACCGCCTTCGCTCCGACCATCGGCTTCGTCATGCTCGGGTGGTCCATCCTCGAGGGGCTGGGGTCGGCGCTGATCGTCCCTGCTATCAACACCCTCGTTCGTGCGAACTACAAGGGATCCAAACGTGCATCGGCATACGGGGTGCTCTTCGGCGTTGCGGCCGCAGGTGCTGCGTTCGGTCCGCTCATCGGAGGATGGGTTACGACGTATCTGAGTTGGCGGGTCGCCTTCGGTTTCGAGGCGTTGATCGTGGTCGGCGTGCTCCTCGCCTCGGGGCTTATCGTTGATGCACCGCCGGTCATCCCGAAACCGAAACTCGATCTGGTCGGTGTGGGGTTGTCGGTATCCGGCATGGGCCTCTTCGTGTTCGGGATCTTGCAGACGACGAGCAGGGGCTGGACGGATCCACTCGTCCTGTCGCTCGTCGGTCTCGGCATCGGACTGATTGGACTCTTCGTGTGGTGGGTAAAGAAGAGGGAGGCGGAAGGCCGCCCTGCACTCCTTCACCCTTCGATCTTCCGACATCGGACCACGGCGGCCGGTCTTCCGATCCTCTCGACACAGACGTTCGCTCAAGCGGGCTTGCTGTTCCTGATACCGCTGTTCACGCAGTCGGTACTGGGCTTCGACGCACTCCAGACGGGGTTCACGCTCCTGCCCCTCTCCATCGGCGTGCTGCTCACGTCAATACTCACGCCATCACTTGGAAAGAAGATCTACCCGAGATACATCATCCAGGGTGGATTGGTGCTTCTGTTCATCGGTGGCGTCATCCTTGCCAGATCCCTCGATGGTGCGACCGACGCGATGGACATGGCGCTCGGCCTCCTGGTGGGTGGACTGGCGATCGGGTTGATCGCCGGGCAGCTGCCGAATCTCATCCTCAGCGGTGTGGAATCCAACGAGGCGAGCGAAGCCTCTGGCCTCCAGGGAACAGCGCAGAATCTCGGCATGGCCCTCGGGACAGCCGTCATCGGAACCGTCATCCTCACCGTCGGGTTGTCGTCGATGGGGAGCCAGGTGTCCGAAAGCACCATCATCCCGGACACGTTGAAGCCGCAGATCGAGACCGCTCTCGACAGCGGACTCAACGAAGCCGACGCGGACATCGTCGAGAGCGAGATCGCCGCCGCACCGACCGACGTGCAAAACGAGATCGGATCGATCTATCGGGCGTCCACGGTGAACGGCTTCCAGGGAGCCATCCTGGTCGGGGGCATCGTGGCATTGTTCGGAGCGCTCCTCTCGTTCTGGCTGCCGAAACAGAAACTGCCCAAGGACACCAGCGTCGAGCAGATCGTGCGCGAGACGGTGCGAAGCCCCGCTATTCCGACGGTGCACCTCGAGATGGACGACCTCCCGAGGTCACAGAGCCCGTGACTCCGCCACCGTATGGGCCATCTTGGCCGACGGACGCATCGACGTAAGCTGAAGGCATGCAGAGCAGGAGCGTACGAATTGACGTTGCGACCCATGAGGGGTTGAAGAGGCTCGCGTTAGAGAGAGCTATGAGCTTTGAGCAAGACGGAGTCTTTACGGATTACGGATTACGCCTCTTCACCCGTCCAGGAAGAAGTCCGGCATCAGATCCGCATCGGGCACGTCGGCGTACTTGGATAGATCGGTCACACCGGCTTCGGCGAGTGCATCGTCGTCGATGTAGAAGTTTCCGGTTGCTTCGCGGCTCGGGCGTGTGAAGATCGCATAGGCAGCGTCGGCCATGATCTCGGGCGTGCGAGTTCGTCTCATGGCGTCGGCACCGCCGAGCAGGTTCTGGATGGCAGCCGTGGCGATGGCCGTGCGCGGCCACAGGCTGTTCACGGCGATTCCTACGCCGGCGAACTCAGCGGACATGCCGAGGGTGCACATCGACATGCCGTACTTCGCCATCGTGTACCCGAGGTTGTTCGCGAACCAGTGGGGCGACAGGTTCAAGGGTGGGCTGAGGCTGAGAATGTGGGGGTTCTCGGCGTTCTTCAAGTACGGGATACACGTTCTCGAGACGAGATACGCGCCCCGGGCGTTGATGTCCTGCATGAGGTCGTAGGACTTCATCGGCAACTGCTCGGTGGCTGCGAGGTTGATCGCTGAGGCGTTGTTGAGGCAGAGATCGATACCGCCGAACGCTTCGACGGTCTGAGCAACAGCTGCTTCGACCTGATCATCGAATCGGATGTCGCCGACGATGGGGAGCGCGTTGCCTCCCGCCGCTTCGATCTCTTGGGCAGCGGTGAAGATCGTCCCAGGAAGCTTCGGACTGGGAGTGGAAGTCTTCGAGATCAGAGCGACGTTGGCGCCGTCGGCTGCGACGCGTTTCGCTATGGCGAGGCCGATGCCGCGACTGCCGCCGGACATGAACAGCGTCTTGCCTGCGAGATTGGACACGTGCTCTCCTTCGATTGTGGCTGGGCGCAGACTACTGCCCGCTTCCCGGACAGCAGAGTTGGCGCATCTCCTCCCGGGCTTCTCCATCAAGTGGGACAAGCGGAAGGCGCATCGTTCCCGGATTGAGGCCCTCCATCTCTGCTGCCGCGTACGTGCCTGCCAATCCGTGACGTTCGACGGTGGCGGCGACGGCCGAGAGGCGGTCCTGGGCGTCGAGATCGGTTCTCGCGGCATCGACGAGTTCGGAGGCGTAGTTTGCCGACGCTGTGATCGCTCCGTAAGCACCACGCTCGCATGCCTCGTGGACGATGCGAGATGCTCCCGTGTACAGGTAGTACTTGAGGTCGGCGCCTTCGAGGATCGGGGCCACCCGGTCTGGATCGCCACCCGAGTCTTTCATCCCGACGATGTTCGGATGACCGGCCAACTCGACCGCCGTCTCAACGGGCAGTTCGTATGACGTGACGGCAGGGACCGAGTAGCAGAAGACGGGGAGGGTGGACATGTCGGCGACCGATCGGAAGAACGAGG
>JAOZMA010000041.1 GCA_029934555.1 Acidimicrobiia bacterium
TGACCAACGCGAACACTCGCCACCTGCTGGGATCGCCATTGGTCGGTAGTCACGGCGATCAAGCCGGGTTCAGTCCAGGCACTCTCGGGAGGACTCGAACCTCCACCACACGATCTAGGGAACCCTCTCGAACGACATATCAGGCAACGCCGGTAGACGCGTAAGCGGGGAACAGCAAGGGTTCCCGGCCTTACGGGTATCCATCACTCCGCACGGTGTCTGGTGCTCTGACGGACAACAGACGGACAAGAATTCGTTCTCGCCCGTCCCGATGCCATCGTGTCCCGCACAACGTCAACTGTCTTCGCTGAAGGGTGATCTCATGGAGACTCCGGCTGAGCGGTACCGCTCCTCCATCCTCTCAGCACACGCGCTTGCCGAACTACAGGACGCATTTCGGAGGGTGCCCGAAGCGCACGGCTGATTCAAGTGAGCTGACTCCGCAAGACCGGGGGAAGACCAGAACCAGCTTCCTTGGGCCGACGGACGCCGCTTCGGGGAGTTTGTGTGTCATATGCCTGGGGTGATCGCCCTTCATACAGTTGCAGGCCGGAAGCAAGGGGGCAGGACTCCTCTCTTGGGTTGTCGAGCTCCCGCGGACGGTCGCTCCTATAGGGGGGGGGCGAGTCTGTAGCCCGCGTCGCGGACGTCCCTCGGAATGGGTCGGAGGGACGTCCGCGACGCCGGTGTCGGTCTTCTAGCGGCCGCAGGTTTGGAGTCGAATCCCGTAGAGAGAGTGATAGGCTTTCTTGATGTCGGGGAGTGACCCATCGGATCTGCTTGAGAGCGGAGCGTCTTCCGCAACGTACTGTTCGGCGAGACCGAAGTAATCGGGATCGTTCGCACAGAGGGCGTCGAGGCGATCGTTCCAGACATCTTCATCCATCTGCTTGAGACCGGTCTCGTTGAACCAGACGATTGCGGCGTCCTGGATTGCCTTCTCGCTCCACGTTGGTGGGCTGGCGCAAGCACATACTGTGACAATCAGGATGGCCGCTGCGATTCGGGGTAGCACTACGCCGAGTAGGGGTATGTCGCCAGCCCTTCGTAGTTCACGACACATGTGTACATGGAATCCCATCCGGCGTGTGCCGTGCATGTCGGTGACCTGTCGGCGTAGTAGGTACTGGTGAATCGGTACGCATACCCATTCGAGTTCTTGATGAACGAGCCGCCGCCGTCTGAGCACCAACCACCCAGGTTGACGTTGGAATTCTCGTACAGGGTCACGCCGACCTTCCAGATGCAACCGAACTCGCCGGGGTATCCGTCCGAGTAGGCGCCAAGGTAGTCGTCTTCTGCGTCTCGGTAGTTCTTGCCCTTCATACACAGGACTCCGTTGGCGCTCACGTAGTTGTACCAGGTCTGCGATCTGGATTGCACGGTGAACGAAACGGATGGCTTCACGAGGGGCGCAAAGAGACCTCCGGATCCTGTTGAGGCCGCTCCCTGCACCATTGACGGGTCGATGCGTGTGGCTGTTCGTGTGGGATACGTGAGATCTCCGGTAGTGGGTGCCAGCACCGTTTCGTCGGTGGGGGTGGTTGACCATTTCATGTGAAGATCGTAGGTCGCTTCACCATTGTGGATGATGGTCTCGCGTTCTGGGAGTCCGGTCGCGTGTTCGAGCCGAAGTGAGCTGGCATATCGTTGAGGAGCCTTCTCAGCGAGGGGGCCGTATCCGGCAACGGCGAAGTTCCCGATTGTCTCGGTCTTCGTCGCACCGTTGGACTCTGTCGCTCCTGGCGGTGTGACCAGCATCCACTGTGACTCGCCATCGTAGATGAACTCTTCGATTGCGTTCGGTCCGTTGAGCGATGTGACGAGGACGCGGTATCGGCCGTCTGGTGCGACCCACGCTTGGACCTGCCGATTGACGATGCCCATCGGTTCTCCGTAGTCGAGGGTCTGGTTTCCCTCGCCATAGAGCCACTCTTCATTGTTGGCGCCTGCTTGTGGAACGATCGCCAGCATGGAGAAGGCCATGAGAACGAGGATTGTCCGGTAGAGCTTGAGGTGCATGGTTTGAGTCCATTCTGTGTCGTCGACGTATTTGCCCGTCAAGTGTCTGTCTTGGTGCGATCCGCACCGTGTGAGACGTTGTGAGCGCTTTCTCCTCCTTCCATGCTTCTCTCCGTTGGTTGGAGCCATGTCGCCCGTCTCGTAGGGCGGGCGGGAGGAAGGTGCGGCCGGCCATCAACGACCTGGTGGGATTCGGGGCTTCGGTTGACGCGGCAGGTGGGCATGGTTGGCCCTTTCGGTCTGACACCAATGTGTGTTCGGGAAGGGGGCGGCGTTGTTGGTAGAACCGGTGTCCTACCACTTGTTCTTCGCGGCATCGTCGTGCGTTGTTCCCGGATGCGTGGCTGCGTGACGAAATCGGCACTTGGGATCCGGACGGTCGACTGGCTTGTCGATTATCGGGAACAACGTGTGGTGTTCGCGCGAAGTATGTGTTTGTGGGCCGCGAGGTTCGCGGTCGTTGAGAAAGGATGATGAGAGTGAGTACCTTGTTCATTTGGGCTGCTGCCCTGTCCACGTTGCTGGTTCCGCTGTTTGCTGCGGCGCCTTCGCCTGATGTTGATGCGGGCGTGTCGCATTGTGTGGTGATGGTTGTTGGTGAGAAGCCTGGTGGAGAGCTTGTTGTGAGCGACCCGGACTGCTATCCGACGTTCTCGGAGGCGATGTCTGCCGCGTCGGAGGGCACGATGGATCTGGCGGCTGATACGAAGGGTTCGGTCGTGTTCGAGGATGGGGCGGTTGCGGCGGCTGTTGCGAGTTTCACGCTGGGGATTCACTTCGATGGGTATTCGGGGTCGGGTTCGTCGTTGACGGTTGCGGGCAGCTCGTGCACGGGCGGGTATTGGAATACGCCGTCGTACTTCGACAACGTCATCAGTTCGACGTACAACGGGTGTCCGACGTTGAAGCACTACGACAAGGCATATGCAAGTGTCTATCTACAGTCCACCTACGGTGTTGGCACGACCGACAATCTCGGAACAGCCAACAACAGAGTTGAGTCGGTGAGCTACCACGGCTGATACCGGAATGGGTGTGTGATGCCGAAGTGACCGACCGCGACCGAAGAGACGGCGTCAGTGATGCCGAGGTCATCGAACGATCGCTCGGCGAGCCGGAGCGGTTCGCCGAGCTGTTCGATCGGCATCACCGCGCCATCTTCGGATACTTGGCCCGCCGGATCGGTGCGGTCGATGCGGAGGATCTCACCAGCGAGGTCTTCATGCGTGCGTTCGACGGGCGTGGCCGGTTCGACGTGACGTACGAGTCGGCGCGGCCGTGGCTCTTCGGCATTGCACGCAACGTCTACATGAACGAGCAGCGACGTCGTCGCGCTCCACCCGCAGTACCTATTGACGACGACCATGTCGTTGCGCCGGATCACGCCGATTCGGTGGCCTGGGCGACCGACTCGGAGTCCCAGCTTCGGGACCCGACGCTCGTCGCAGCGATCGAATCGCTCCACCCCGATATCCGTGAGACGCTGCTCATGTTCGCCGTCGACGAGATGACGTACAGCGAGATCGCCGCGACCCTTGACGTCCCGTTGGGGACGGTGCGGTCGCGTCTCGGGCGTGCACGTGCCGCGGTTCGGGAACAAGCCGACCCCTTCCCGCGAACACTCGATGAAGAAGGAGGCGAGTATGGATGACGACCTTCGTCGACTGAGGAACCTGGTGGTTGACGGCGCCCCGTCCGAAGAGGCAACCGAACGTATGCGGGCGTCGCTGATGGGCCACATCGCGAACACGCAGCTACGCGACGAGATCGCAGCGACCGTCGACGTCCCAGAGCTCGACGAAGTGGCGTCGGCACGGATGCGTCGAACCCTCATGAACCACGTTGCACCGAAACCGAAACGCACATCGAAGAGGCGCGTCGTCGCCGCGGTGATCGCTGTCGCAGCGGCCGCTACAGTGTTTGCCCTCATCCCGCTGGGCGGGAACGACACTGGTGCTGTGGCGCTGCTCAACATCGCCGAAGCGGTCATGACGGTCCCGGACACCGACTTCAGCGACGCCGCCGTCGAGCGGCGTTCCGACCAGCTCCTCCTCGTCATCGAATCCGTTGACGGTGAGGAGGTCGCGTTCCACCGTCCCGCCACTGAGGTGTGGCGCATGGCCCCAGACGGAGTATTCCAAGTCGAGTACACGGTCGACGATCTGCGATTCTTCACACCCGTGGACCAAGACACGCTGGAGACACTGAACGAGGTACACGCAGTTGGCCGTACTGAGACGGCGACCTACCCGCCGTCCGACGACCCGCAAGAACCCAGCATGCTGACCGACGACGCGGACGTGCTGAGCGAACGGATCTACCGCGACATCGAACGATTCGGCCCCCCTGAGGTACCCGTCAATGTTCAGGTGTTGCGGAGAGTGGCGTCGATCTACAGCGAAGAGCTCCCCACCAACAGCGAACGAGCCGCCCTGCTGACCGTCGTCTCCGACACGAGGGACGTGACGTACGCCGCAGACGACACGAGCGGCACCGTCACCGCATCAATCCGCTACACCCGCTCGGACGGAACCCCGGTTGAGTACGCACTCGTCTTCGACTCCGACGGGTGGCTCATCCGCGAGACCGAGACGCTCCTCGACGGTATCCCGGAGATGAACGTACCCGCCGGCACACCGGAACTCGACGTGATCTACCAGCTGCCCGTGACGTCTCCCTAGCGGTGACATCGGGAACACTCCGCCACGTCCATGCAAATGATCGTGCGTCGTTAGTGGGAGTGCATCCTCATGGCCAGACGAATCGTCACACACAGCCGCAAACACGCCGGCAGAGTGATCGCCGTCGGCAACCCGGCAGAGTGGTGGTCACCACGCTCCGCCACAGATATTGCGGTGGACATCGACGCTGGAGTACACAGCTACTGGGCACGAGACGCTGACCGTCAACTGGTACGCGCCTCGCTGTCGAATGATCGAAACATGATCCACGCCTGGACGTCCGCCGGCCGGGATCTCCTCTTGCTCCTCCCGCCCTGCTGACCCCGCCACCCGGAGCCGGGAACAACCGTGTCCTTTGCGCGAACTACTCAACAGGAGACACACGAGAAGGGAGTTCGAATGGTCTCACATAGCAAACCACGTGATCGCGTGTTTGCCGTAGCTTGCGCTGTGGCGCTGGCGTTCGTGGTGACTGCTGTCCCGTTGCCGCCCGCCCATGCAATCAGCTGCTCCGGGGACACGTGGGCTGACTGGAACGCGTGGAACGACAACTACTACGTTGGGTACAGCTCGTCGACAACATGCGACTTGAACGGTCACTACACGATCGGGATTCAACAGATCAATTGGGATGACGGATATCGTCAGAGCACGGTCGACGGCTACTTCGGGTCAAAGACTCGGAACGACGTGATCGCATTCCAGGCGTATCACAACCTGTCCCCACTGGATGGTCTCGTCGGTTGGGACACATGGGGCAAGTACCGGACGCGCATCTATTACTCGCATGAGAATGGAGGAATGGATATCTACAAGACGTACGGCGCGAACCGTTCCTACTTCGGATACGACACAGGGGCGGACAAGTGGTACGTGTACCCGGGCGGGCTCGCCGAACGGTTCGACACCAACGGACCGTGACTCGATTGGAGAACTACACGATGGAGAAACGATTCATTCGCGTTGCAGCGATCGTGGCTGCAGTCCTCGCACTATCGGTATCGGCAGCTGTCGCTGGGACACAGCAATTGTTCATACCTGAGACCAGCCCATACGATGAGCCTGGGATCGTCGACCCAACCGCAGCCGAGATCGAAGCGGCTCTCGATGACGCGGACGTCCCGACGCCGCTACATAACCTTCCGGAGACTGACATCTCGACCGTACCGGTCTCGAGCCGCCGGCTGTTCGATGCCGTCGGTGAAGGCTTCGAGCCCGTCTCGTGGGACGGCAACGACAGCATCAGCTGGGCGGACGTCACCGTTCGAAACGCCTACGGAGACCGGATCACTATCACGGTTCAGGGGGTTGACGCCGTAACCACACCTGGCGGGTTTTTCGAACCGGATTGGGCACTTGTCACCATTGACGGTTTCGAAGCGGGTCGAGATCAAGCCATGGAGGAAAACCTGAGTCGCCAGCTGTGGGTCATCACAGACACGCATCAGATAGGAGTGGTCCTGGCAGCTGAGCCTCGACACCGTCTTGCGACACCTATCGATCACCAGATGGACCTGCTGGAGAGCGTTGTGAGAGACGTGATCGCTGCCCTTCGTTGAGGGGCAACACGACGTGTGGCGAGGGCCCGTTCCGGCGTTGGATTAGAGGCGCAGCGGATAGGGGCCTGGTTGAGGTTCCATCGGTTCTTCCAATCGATGGGTTTCGCTGCGATGGTGATGGCGAGGGCGAGTTGAGAGAGCCGATGGTGGGGTTGGCGGTCGGTGTTTCGCCAGAGTTGGACGAAGTTCGTGAGCCACGAGTTGGTGCGCCTCGAACAACTCATCGCCGACACGATCGCGCACCGAACGCGCACCGAACCCGGCCTTAGACGCTGACCCCGCCCGAGCGGAACACCGCAGGATCACGAGAAACAGTGATGACGTGACAACCCCCATCAGGTCTGGTCCGGCCACCGTTGTTCATCATCGGATGCAACGGCGAAGAACCGCTCGCGGACACCCATGGTGCCGACGACCGCCACCGGGAACACAAATAGCTACTCACGCGAATACATGAGTATGAGGGACCGATCGGATCACAAATCGCGCGACAAACACCACCATCCGGACACAAGGAGAGCAGAGCCAGATCGAGTGCGACGTGTCATCGGCAGACGGAAAGGACCATGATTGTGCAAGCAGCCAGTGCTGTCGAACCAGCAGCAACCGAAATATCACGAACCGATCGGCACTTGCTATTCATCTCGGTACTTCTCGCCGCTATTGCGGTTCCGGTCGGGGCTGCCCTCCTGGCAGCATGCTCAACGACTCCGGCTGGCAATGAAGCGCCCAGCCAGGCGTGCGATACATCGCCATCCCCTCGGAATGGCCAGCCCGGAGTAGATCGCTATGCGGTCGATCGATCCGTTTCGATCCGCGAGCCGGCCTCCACGAGTGTGATCTTCTCGGGTTCGCCGGTGGACAAGGTCGGGTCGCAGACGAGCTACGTACCGCGGATCGAGGACACATCAAGATGTTAGGACATCATCTCATTCCAAAGGAGAACCGAGTGAGCAATCGACTCAGGATTCACCGGACACTGATTCTCGCTGTTGCGTTGGCAGCGTTCGCGTCATTTGTTGTCGTGGTCGTACACGGCTCTCGAGCCGACGCAGCAGTCTGCAACGTGAACTATTCCTATGACTGCACAAACCCGGCAACGGTGTGTACTTCCCCGGCAGCGACTACGTTCGATACGACGAGTACCCCGGGTGGCATTCTTCAAGGGCGGTACAGGGGAAGCTCGTGCCGAACGGTATGGGCCCGTGTTGGATCCGACCGCAACTCGCTCTTCGACTACCTGTACACGCTCCGGCAACCTGGATACACAGCGGGTGACACGCGCGGCATCAACAACATCGCAAGCGGGAACATATGGTCCGTCCAGCTCTACGACGCGAATATGGCGTCGAGGGCCTGGATGCAGCTCGACAACGGGTGGCTGTATTCGACCATCGCATACTGAGACACCGACCGTACGTCGGGAAGAGCAGCGAGGAAAGGACACAATCGAGATGACATCGGAATCGGGCACCACTCCACGGGTCGACGTGCGCCTGTCGTGGATCATCGTCGGATTGGGGCTGGTGTTGGCTGGATGTGGAGCCGGAGCCGCGGTGGCAAGCGACGATCCTCGGAGCTTGACGGACGCCCCTGCGCCGGCAGCGATGGCGATCCAGGACGCCCCGGGAGTCTCGGAGGCGCTTCCTGCGGATACGGTCGTTTCCCCGATCGCTGATTTCATCGACGGACCCGGCAACGATCTCTCGACCCTCGCCGAGATCCATCAAGGAACCGCTAAGTGCATGCAGGATCTGGGCTGGGACTACATAGCTCCAGACCTGTCCGTGCTGGACGGCTCCAAGTCACCGTCGACGCTCGGTGCCCTGCGAGAATGGACGGCGACCTATGGGTACGGTATTACGACACAACCGGGCCAAGGCAGCGCCATTCGGGAGGCGATCGACGCTCAGGACGCCTATCAGGCGCAGCGCGGCCCGGAAGCGAGGGCAAGGTACCTGTCCGATCTTCACGGACCCGATGGCACTGATGAGGGCGCGCCGATCTGTGCCGACCGACCGGGCTGCGCTGCCCAGGCCGAGCGGGACGCGTATGCAGATGTGCCCGCTGCCGACGGAACGCTCCTCGAGGTGCTCGGGGGAATGCTTGAGGACATCTGGGCGAGCGAGGAGTACGTCGCCGCGCTCAACCGATGGCACACATGCATTAGCGACCAGGGGTTGGACTTCGCACGAAAGGGCGATGCGAAACGGACGGTACTGGACCGAATAGGCACCTCCTCCGACCTGGAAGCGCTTCAGGCGTACGAACTCCGCGTCGCCACCGCGGATCTCGCGTGCGCCGAGTCCACGCTCTTGCCGATGGCGATCCCGCTCGAAGCACAGGTTGTGGGAGAGCTGGTAGCTCGGTTCCCGGAGTACGCGGCCGCCGGGGACCGCTAGCCACGGCTCCGCCGCGCGTGCCCGCTACCAGGCTGGTCGGTTCAGGCCGTGGCGACTCATGTGCACGGAAGGTACTCGTTGTCTTCAGGCTGGCCCCTTGTCATCCCGGGACAACCCGAAGTCTCGATTGACCGGGTCCCCAAGGTAGGCAGAAAGTAGGCACGAGGGTGCAAGACGGTGCGCAACAACGCGATGGAATGAGCACGCCAATCCTTATAGTGCAAGGGATTCCGGCCAATCGCCTAATAGTTGCGACTCGCGTTCCTGCCTCGACACGGCAGAGGCAGCTGGAAGAGGCCACTGAGGGCGCGTAGGGGGCGTGAAAGGGTGCGGAAGCTGGTGATCCGTTGAGGTCACGTCCTCTGACGTGGTGTATGGGTGATGCCGCGTCGGCCTCGTTGTTCTCTTTCTAGCCGATTGCTGCTTCGAGTGCCGGGTTCACCTCCTGGAGTTGGTCGGTTTCGAGTAGTCGGATGCGGGCTTGGGTGAGCGTTTCGAGGCTCATGTAGCGTCTGGCGATCGCCCATTCGTCGTGCTGTTCAGCGAGCAGGGCGCCGACGAGGCGGATGACCGAGTCGCGTGTTGGGAAGATCCCGACGACGTTGGTGCGTCTCCGGATCTCCTTGTTCAGCCGCTCCTGGGGGTTGTTAGACCAGATCTGACGCCAGTGTGCTTTGGGGAACCCGGTGAACGCCAGAATGTCGGCGGCGGCCTCGTCGAGGTGGACGGCGGCGTCGGTGAGGCCGACATCGGAGAGCTGGTCGACGACGCGGCGGTGCTGTGCCCAGACCTGTTCGGGGTCGGGTTGGGCGAAGATCGTGCGCACCATCGTCGCGACCATCGACTGCGAGTTCTTCGGGACCTTCGTCAACAGGTTCCGCAGGTAGTGGGTTCGGCAGCGTTGCCACGACGCACCCGGCAACGTCGCTGCGATCGCGTCAACCAACCCGGGACGGTCATCGGAGGTCACCAGCTGCACGCCAGACAGGCCGCGGGCGACCAGGGAGCGTAAGAAGGCGAGCCAGCCAGCACCGTCCTCTGTGGTGGCGATATCGACACCGAGAATCTCACGGTGGCCCTCACGGTTGACGCCGGTAGCGACGAGGAGTGCGACGTTGACGATACGGCCACCCTCGCGGACCCGGATCGTCATCGCATCCGCCCACACATACGTGTACGGGCCTTGGTCGAGGGGCCGGTTACGGAAGTCGTCGACGAGTTCGTCAAGGGCCTTGGCCATCTCCGAGACCTGCGACTTGGACAGCGACGAGATCCCCAACGTCTCCACCAAACCCTCGACCCTCCTCGTCGACACACCCAACACGTAGGCTTCAGCGACGACCTGGATGAATGCCCGCTCCGAACGCCTGCGGGCGTCGAGGAGCCAGTCCGGGAAGTACGACCCGGCCCGCAGCCTCGGGATCCGCAGATCAATGCTGCCGACCCTCGTATCCCACCGGCGTATCCGATACCCGTTACGCCATTCACCCGATCCGGCGACGTCTCCCCATACGGGGCGCCACACATCGCGTCCGCATCAGCAGACATCAGTTCCTCAGCGAAGCTGCGCACCATCTCACGCAGCAAGTCGTTGCCATCGACGTCGAGCTGCTTGCGCAGCCACGCCAACGCGTCCATGCTCTTGTTGATCACCGCGTTCTCCTCACGGTCGCTACTACTGACTTCGTGAGGCTGGCGCGGTGATCACCTATACGGAAGCACCCTCAAAACGGACCCCCCGTACACCACGTCCGTGGACGTAACTTCCGTTGAGATGCGTTGAACCACCCCGGGTCTTCTGGAGGCTCTGGTCTGTCCCGGGTTTGGTGGAGTCAGGGGACCTGACTCCCCCCAACCCGGGACAGACCCCTCCACTATTCCCAGGGCGCTTCACCGTAACCACATCGCCACCGGCGGCGGACCCATCAGGCGTGTAACCAACCTCCCGGAATGACACAGCTAGCTGGCGACGGCTCGAACGTATGACCAGTAGTTGCCATCAGGGTGACCGATCCACCGATCAACGCCTTTGAACAGGCGCCGGAACACCAAGAACAGGCCTATTCCGAGCAGTATTCCTGCGAGATTCAGTATCACGTCGTTGACGTCGACGACCCGATACATGAATCCCACCTGCGATCCGATAATGGCTTGAAGCGCTTCAGCGAGAAGAGACGCCGCTAGTCCAATCCCAGCAACCTTCACGATGTTCGGTTGGCGCATGACAAACCACGCCCCGAATCCAAAGGGAATCCCAACCACCACGTTCAAGAGAATCTGTCTCTGATCGACAGCCTCGCTGAGGAGATCGCGAAGTGGGACCCAGTTCGTGAACGACCAGAACGGAATCGTGGCGAAGTCCTGAGCAATTAATCCATCCACTGGGATCGGAAACAGGATCTGCTTGATCACCTCGACGGTATAGATAGTGAATAGGGCAACGCAGAGCAGCCGTGGCCGATTCGCGTCGCGACGTAGCGCTGCCGCGACGAGCGCCGCCGCAAGGATTGGGTAGACGATGACGCTCAAGGCGTTACCAGTAAGCAAGGGACCTCATCTCAGAACGTCGGCAACCCGACGTCCGGCCGACACGATCGGACGTCGGGTAAATGTAGCCATGACAGCGGCATCTACGGCATCTTGAGCGTGCCGGATCCCTTCGTGTTCCAACCGTCATCTGCGGCCGTGTAGGCCACGATGTAGTAGGTATCGGCTGGCTCCGTTCCACAGTTCTTCCAGAAACTCCGCTTCACGTTGAGCGTGCTCGACGGTGTGCGGTATGCCGAACACGCGATCACATCCGAGGGGAACGCCTGCCGGTAGACATGCATCGTGATCTGGTTTGGGCTCGGATTCGCGCCTGCATCCTTGGAGTAAGCCCAAACGTCCCCTTCGAACGTCATCGTGCCACCCGACGAGAAGGTGTAGTAGACACCATTGCTCCCACCATTGACGTATCGGTAGTTCATCGTCCAGGACCAGTTGTACGTTGATGCCACTGCTGGGACAGCGAAGACCAACAGGGCAAGCACCACCACAGCAATCTGCGCAAGGCGCTGACGTATCGCCCGTTGTCCGTTCACTAATTGTGTTGTCACTTCCTCCACCTGCTTCCTCAGACTCCCGTCTTCCGACCACCTACCGTTTGCGGAATCCCCGATCCCTGGTGTCCCCTCCTTGTCCGTCGCGGTTCAACGTCGTTGCTTGTCTATACCCGTTCGCCCGCGCACGGTTCCCTGCTTCCGAGGTCAATCAAGATCACCCAATGGGTGGACCATCGACCGGGGTGTTTCGTCCCGGAGCGGGTCGGGCGGTGTTGTCTGGGGGAGTGTCGAGCGGATGAGGATTGTGGGCGGATGACCGATACCCGTAGCGGCAACGAGCCGTAGTTGATCTACTTCTTCCGGCGCCACTCAGCCGATGACCCGAGCGAGTCGGTGCCGGGTCGGGGCTTCCTCGACGCGTGTCCGACGAAGGTCCGGGCGACGATGCTTGCTGTTCTCGGTGCTGTGGCGGATGCGCCTCCGCCGAAGTTCT
>JAOZMA010000300.1 GCA_029934555.1 Acidimicrobiia bacterium
GCCGTCTTCTTGGGGGTTGTCTTCTTGGCGGCCGTCTTCTTCGGAGCGGTCTTCTTGACCTCGGTCTTCTCGACCTTCACCGGCTTGGGAGCCGCTACGCCCGGGGTGAACTGCTCACGCCAGTTGTGGAGCGTTTCTTCGAGCTGCTCGCGAAGGATCTCGACCTTTTCCTGGAATTGCTCGACATCGACCTTCTCCTGGAACTGCTCGATGACCTTGGCCTCCTGGATGTGCTCGACGCCATCCTGGAACTGCTCGACCATGTTCGATTCACGGATCGAGCCACTGAACTCGCGACCTGCGGCCTCGAGCTCGGCGATCGATGTCTCCATGAACAACTGAGTCCCGAAGTCCATGACCATGCGGCTTGTGCCGCCGAGGTCGGCAATCGAAGCTTCGGCGACCATGTCTGATCCGAAGTCCTTGGTCTTGCGTCCGGTCACGACGGGAGTTCCTACGGCTACGTAGAACGCCTTCATGACGTTCTCTTTCTGGGTGTCCATGACGGTGGTCATGTCGCCTCCTTCTGTTCATCGCCAACGAAGCTTCGGTAGATCTCCGTGAGCGCCTGTTGTTGGTTCCTTGTGAGTGTTGAGTCGGACGCGATGGCGTCTTCAACACCCGAGTGGTCGACATCGTCGAGGAGGCCGGCACGTTCGTAGAGGGTTTCGGTGCTGATCTCAAGTGCCCGGGCGAGCGACTTGAGGATCTCGGCCGAGGGCCTCCGAAGCCCGCGTTCGATCTGCGACAGATACGGATTTGAGATGCCCGCTTGGTCTGCGAGCTTCCGAACGGACATCGCGGAGCGGGTTCGTTGCTCCTTGATGAACGTGCCGAGATCTGGAACGGTTGGACTCTTCATACTGATTGCAGTATATCGCATAGTGCTAACTACTGCAAGCACTCGCTAGGAGAAGGCTGTTCCTCTCGCGGCGAGCAACGTGTCCAGAGTGGTCTGAACCGAGCGCCGGATGTCCTCGGATCGTTCGAGCATGCGCAGAGGGTCGGGCTCCACACCCGGGTTCTCCGGCATCACCGGTGGAAGGAACCGGATCCGCCATCGAACCGGCAACGGAACCGGGTTGAGGAACACTGCGATCTCTTCGACTCGCTGCTGGGGGAAGATGAATCGCACGAGTTGAGCAAGGCGTTTCGACACTGCGACGGCCGGGTGGACTTCCTCTGCTCCGAGAATGGCAACGGGAACGATCGGTGTTCCCGTCTGCTCGGCAAGCTGCACGAAGCCTCCACGGCCGAATCGCTGCACGTGATACGCCTGCCAGACGGGCTTCATGAAACCGGATTCGCCCTCGGGGAACACGCCGAGCATCGCTCCTCGTTCCAGGAGATGGCGGGCATCCTCATGGGTCGCGTACACGGCGCCGACCTTGCGATACATGTGGGACACCCACGGGAGCATGTTGAAGATCTCCGTTGCGCTCACGCGAACCCGGCGCGGCCTGGGAGCCTCGTTCAACACCGCAAGCGCCAGCATCGCTGCGTCGTATGGGAGGGCGGCTCCGCCGTGGTTGGCGACGATCATGGCCGGACCATCCATTGGGAGGTTCTCGATGCCCTCGACTTCGACCCGGAAGTAGTCGTAGTAGATCCCGTTCAGCATGTGCCATGCCATCTCGTGCACCACCGGGTCGAGACCGATCGCATCGATGTCGTACGTTGCGAGATGGAGGTGGCGGAGGAGCGTCGGCCACGTGTCGAATCCCAGTCGTCCCGTGATGGGAATCGCCGTGTCGTATCGATCCCTGTCGCAGTGGAGGGCGCACGTTTCTTCGCCCCGGACAACGGGGAGACCACAGACATGCCCCTCGATGCTGCGCCACCGGCATCGCCGCTCCTGATCAACAAGATCGGCTAGTCGATCGTAGAGATCGATCCTCCGCACGCGGGCCTCCGCCCGGTCTTCCAGGCTGACCCCGGGTATGGGGATCACCGGACCGGGCTCGTCCACGAAGGAGGCCTCTTCGCCGCTCTCGATGTCGACGAGGGCTTCGATGAGTTCGGCTTTGGTCATCTTCGATCGTCCGCGAAGACCGATCTGCCGAGCGCGGTTGAGGAGTTCGGTCTTCTTCAGAAGGGAGAGTTCGTCGTAGTTCATTGGTCGAACCCGTCGGACACACGGCCGTATGCCACCATCGTCGTCTGTCGGCAGCTGAGGAACGGGTGGAAACCCAGCGTGTCCTCCATGCCGGACGTATCCATCACACGGCCGTGTTTCAGCATGGCGATCGTGTGTTTTTCGAGAGGGATCCCGCTTCTCGCGATACCCCGGAGAGCGGCGTGGAAAGCACGTTTCGGGAGAGGCTGGGGGACCCTCCTGCCGAGACGGAGGATTCTGGACAAATAGAGCTGGCCCCTGCCGGCTACGTTGAACGTGCCGGGAACCGGATTGTCGATCGCATGCAGGAACACGTCGAGGGCATCCCGCTCCGAGATCAGCTGCATCCGGGGGTCGAAGCCGAGGAGCGTCGGCACTCCCGGCAGTGTGAGATATGCGCTGAGCGGATTCCGGATCGTTGGGCCGAAGATGGGGGCAAGCCGGAGGATCGTGTAGTCGACATGGTCGTGTCTCTCGGCCACGTCGCGCACGAATGCTTCCATCTGTTCAAGGTCGCGCTGGTACCGGCCTTGCGATCGTCGCGGCTTCGAGTCTGTGGACACTATCGAAGGAGAACGGGGTCCGGCTCCGTAGATGGCCCCATCCGACTTGACGACGACGTGGCGGATGGTCGTGCACCGCCCGATCGCACCGAAGAGGGCTTGGGCCCCGACGGTCGATTCTTCGTGGGCGCGCGTTGCGCCGTGAATAGCCGACCTGTCGACGGTCTGGAGATGCACGACGGTGTGAGGTTTCACATCGAGGAGGAACCGGGCGAAGGCAAGTTGATCGAGACTGAGGCGTTCGAACGGCGAGGAGAAGTCCTCGAGTGGATCAAGGTCGTCAACGGCGAATACCTGGGTGTCGAGCGTTCGCTCGAGATTCTGGATGAGGCGGCCACCGGTCCGGGTGGCTGCGCCCGTCACAAGGATGCGCCGCATGGGGTAGAGGGTAGAGCCTG
>JAOZMA010000301.1 GCA_029934555.1 Acidimicrobiia bacterium
CACAGACTGATGAGGTAGTAGCGGAACTCCGACTTCCTGAGATACTCGCGGGGATCGCGAAGCGCCCTGACGTGGAGTGCGAACGACGCCCCCGCAACGATCATCAAGACGATGACCACCCATTGTGAGTAGGCGGAGAACGCACCGAGGGATCCAGAATCCGTGCTGAATCCCCCTGTAGAGATGGAGGTGAGCGCGTGCGCGACCGCCTCGAACAACGTCATGTCGCCGAGAGCGAGAAGCACCGCAGCCGCAGCGGTGAGGGCGACGTACAGCGCCCACAGTCGGATCGCAGTGCCGCGGAACCGGGGGGTGAGACGATCCGGTTCCGGACCCGGGGTTTCAGCCCGGGCCAACTGGATACCCCCTGCCCCAACGAGCGGCAGCACGGCCATCGACAGCACGATGATCCCCATGCCACCGAGCCACTGCGTGGTCGCTCTCCACATGAGTAGCCCCTTCGCCGTGCCCGACAGGTCCCCGATCACGGTCGCCCCGGTTGTCGTGAATCCTGCCGTGCTCTCGAAAAGAGCGTCCGTGACACCGAACGTTCCGGTCAGGAGATACGGCAGCGAACCTACAGCGATCACGACAACCCACGCGATGGCGACTCCGGCAAACGCATCCTTCGGACGGAGGCGATCCGGGCGTCCGGCCGCACCGACGGTGAGCGCACCGATGCTTACGGCCAGCGCCAACGTCAGACTCAGATGGAGAGCCGTCTCCCATTCCTGGTAGATCCCGGCGACGGCAAGTGCCGGCAGGATGGCGAGTCCCCCGGCGAGGAGAACCACGCCGACGATGTATGCGATGCGCCGAGGGGTCGGTGCGGCGGCCCAACTGCGCGGGCGGAGAGGCACGACCTATGCCCCGAAGAGCCTCTCCACAGCGCCGACGGTGTCGGGAGTGGAGAGAACGACGACCCGGTCCCCGATCTCGAAGCGTGACGAGCCCCGTGGCACGATAGCGGACCCTGATCGGAGGATCGCACCGATGACGGCTCCGTCGGGTAATGCGAGTTCACCGATCGACGTGCCGATCGCCGGCGCATGATCCATGATCTCGATCTCGAGAGCCTCGATGCCTCCCGTCATGAAGTCGGCGGCCGAAACGATGGCCCCACGGCGGACGAAACGCAGCACGGCATTGGCTGCTGCGACCTTGGCGGACACTCCAGCGCTCACGCCGATGGCCGGCATGAGATCGAAGAGAGCAACCCGATTGAACCGCGATACCGTCGTCGATGCTCCGAGGCGGTCGGCGATGAGACAGACGAGCACGTTGATCGCATCGCTGCGAGTGAGCGCGAGGATGCCATCGCCTTGTCCGATCTCGAGATTTTGCAGCACCGTCGGATCGGTCGGATCGGCGACGATGACGTCGATCTTCGGGTTGCGTTCTGCGATGGCGTACGCCCTCTCGCGGTCGCTGTGTATGAGGAGCACGCGATGTCCATCCTTGCGAATGGCGGCCGCGCTGAGTTCCGCAACCCGCCCGCCACCGATGATGACGACCCGATCGATCCGCTCCGGAGTCGCTCCGATGAGATTGCTGGCGCGTGTCACGTCTTCGGACTTCGCCACGAGCAGTATCTTGTCGAACGCCTCGATGACCGTCGCCCCTCTTCCAACCAGAGTCTGGTCGTTGCGGATGATCGAGGCGATCACACAGTCCCAGCCGTCAAGCGACTCGCGCATCTCCGACAGGGATTGTCCGACGATGTCGGAGCTCGAGCTCACGATCCCACCCAGGATGACGATCGATCCGTCGCAGAACATGAAGTAGTCGGAGAGTCCCGGGTGCGCAACGAGACCGACCAGCTTCTCTGCAACCGAGGCTCGCGGATCGATGACCGCTTCGACACCCGACTGGAGGACGATGTCGTGGAGTTCGCTGTGCTCGATTCGCGCAACGGTTCGTTGGAGCCCGAGAGAGCGCGCGGTCTGACAGGCAAGGACATTGGTTCCGTCGTCATCCGACACGGCGAAGAGAATCTCCGCCCGCTCTACACCTGCCCGCCGCAGGACGGTCGGGCTCGCGCCGTTTCCCTCGACGACGAAGGCATCGAGCCGATCCCTGAGATGAGCGGCACGGTTCGGATCGGCTTCGACGATGGCAACGTCGTCCCCCTCAGCGACGAGCCGCTCCGCGAGATGAGAGCCGTCGGCCCCTCCCCCAACGATCACGATCCTCATGTTCTCTCCCGATCGCCTCTTGAAGGCAGGCTAGCGTGCGCGCCGCTCCCCTACCCTTCTCCCCGTGAGCGAGGACAACAAGGCGAGAGAAGTTGGGGTCGGGCCGTATCCGGAACCGTGGCCGGACGATTCGCGCCTGGATCCGGAGCTCCTCGCCGAGGGCGACCGCCGGAACGTGGTCGATCGGTACCGCTACTGGTCTCGAGAAGCGATCATCAACGACCTGGAGTTGAGGCAACACCCGTTTCACGTTGCCATCGAGAATTGGCAACACGACTTCAACATCGGCTCGATCGTTCGCAACGCCAATGCGTTCCTGGCAGCAGGCGTCCATATCATCGGGAAGCGCAGATGGAACCGTCGTGGAGCGATGGTGACCGACCGCTATCTGCACGTCGAACACCATGCCACTATCGAGCAGTTCATCGAGTGGGCCGCGCATGAGGGCCTCCCGATCATCGGCATCGACATCCTGCCCGGCGCTGTCCCGATCGAGACCACAGATCTACCGGAGCGGTGCGTCCTGCTGTTCGGTCAGGAAGGTCCCGGTCTCTCCATGGACGCTCGAGAAGCGTGCGACATGGTCTGTTCGATCGCCCAATTCGGATCCACGCGATCGATCAACGCAGGCGTGGCCTCAGGCATAGCGATGCACAAATGGATCGAGCAACACGTTGCCTTCGGCGGTTTCGAGCGCTGAGAGGATCAGCGGATGCGTGAGTACATGAGTGCCAGAACTGGGCTGAATTCATGCGATGCGCGGCGTCTTCTTCCCTCCTCGAAGCCTCAAGCCACGGTTCGTGAGGCGATAGTGGGCCCTTCTCCTGTCCCCCCGACGCATCGGCGGGGGGACGCG
>JAOZMA010000302.1 GCA_029934555.1 Acidimicrobiia bacterium
GAAGCGTTCTCGGCGCACCGAGAACCCTGGAGGCTCTCGTCCACGATCGGATCCTCCCCGGTCGTTTCGCTGCGAAGATCGGCAAGATCGAAGGTCCCGGCGTCCCGCTCCTGATCGCGACGGCGATCGCATTCGCCGCAGTCGGGCTGGGCGGGTTGAACGCCGTGGCTCCGATCCTGACGATGTTCTTCCTCACGACCTACGGGATGGTCAACCTGGTCGCCGGTCTCGAACGGCTGAGCGGAGATCCGTCGTACCGACCCACGATGAAAGTGCACTGGCTCGTGTCCCTGGCCGGCGCCGGTGCGTGCTTCTGGGCGATGTTCCTGATCAACCCACTCGTCTCGGCGGTCGCTCTGCTGATCGAACTGGGGATCTATCTACTCGTCAGGAGGCGTGCGCTCACCGCTCGATGGGGCGACGCACGACGCAGCGCTCTCGTATCGCTCGTGCGTTCCACGGTGCTGCAGCTGAGGCGCCTGCCCGAGGACCCCAGGAACTGGCGGCCGAACATCCTCATGTTCACGACCGATCCCGATCGAGACCACGCGACCACACGATTCGCTAACTGGCTCGTCCAGGACCGTGGAATCCTCACAGTCAGCCAGTTGATCGAGGGCTCGATCGCCGACCACGTCACAGATCTGCCCGACACCGTCAAGGATCTGAACCGATCGATTGAGAAGGCGGGTCTCACCGGTTTCGGAGAAGTGGAGATCGTGCCCGACCTCGGACGCGGCATCGTGTCGGTCGCCCAGGCGAACGGTATCGCCGGGATCGAATCGAACACCGTGCTGTTCGGATGGCGGGAGCGTCGCGATGAGATGGCGACGGTGCTCGAAGCGATCGAGGAACTCTCGTTGCTTCACAAGTCCAGCGTCATCTGTCGTCCCGTCTCCCAACGCCTCGCCCCGACCGGCAGGACGATCGACGTGTGGTGGGGCGGGTTGCAGCAGAACGGTGACCTGCTCGTGCTGTTCGCCCATCTTCTCTCCCTCGATCCGGGATGGCGCGATGCGACGATCAATATCAAGTCGATCGCTACGACCGAGATGATGGCGGAACGGACCGTGCGATCGCTCGGCGAGATGATCCGTGCTGCAAGGATCGGCGCACAGTTCGAGGTAATCCGTAAGCCCGAGAACGAGACGATTCTCGAGATCATCCACAGTCGCTCGAAGGATGCCGATGTGGTCTTCCTCGGTTTGAAGGAGATCGATACCGGCGAGGCAGAGGACTATGTGGAACGACTTCTGCAACTCATGTCAGGCCTGAGGACCGTCCTCTTCGTTCGCAACGCCGGTCAGTTCCGCGGCCAACTCCTCGGAGTTGAAAAGTCGAGCGCGAACCTGTCGTAGACGACGATTCGGCCGCTCGGAGGCTGGGGGGCGTTGGAAGGGCGACAGCGTGCTGGCTGATCAAGTGTCCGCTGCGAGACACCCGTTTGAACGAAACGATCCCGGGCAGCGCACGGAATGCGCCGTCCGGGATCGATCGACCAGTTCAGTCAAAGGGAGGGCCACACCGCTCCTCTGGGTGCAGATCTCAGTTCTGTCAGCTGACCTCGGCTGGTTCAGTCTCTGAGGCGTCGTCGGCAGGTGCATCATCGACGATCGTCTGTGGGCCTGCGATCAATTCGATTCCGCCGATGACGACGGCTCCGACAAGAACGACGATGACGGCATGGGCGAACGAGACCAGGGGCATGATCAGGAGGACCAGCAGTCCGATGCCAACAACTCCCCACTCGAGTGGTCGGCGCCACTTGTAGAAGAAGAGCGAGAGGCCTGTCGGTTCTTCCTGCGACGTGCCCCGCCAACGATCCACGCCATCTCCGGCAGCATCGCGCAGGCGTGTAGCACGAGGACCGGGTCCGAAGAACCAGGCTGCGAATCCGATGATGAACGCCAGGAAAGCGAGTGCCCAGAGGGTGCTGGTCAAGCTTCCTAACAGCGTGTCCCAGATGGAGTATCCGGCGGCTCGATTGGTCTCATCTCCGATCGCTCCGACCGTGAGTCCGCGGCCCAGTCGCAGCGAGATCAGGTTGATCAGAGCAGCGATCGCCGTTCCGTACCCGAGGATGGCGATCATCCTCCGCCGATCGGGACCGATGAGCATCGCCACGCCGACCGCAAGAATCGCGAGGAGCACGGTGATCCAACCGATCATCTCGATGAACCTGACTGCCTCCTGCGCTTCGCCGAGGTACTCGGACTCGACCAGAGTGATCTGTCCGAGTGTGAAGTCCTCCCCGATGAGAGCCTCGACATCGAGACCCTTCTCAGAAACGGCACTGACCACCGGTGCTGCGACGGTATCGAGGTCGATGGCGATGGCGCCATCCTGGGAGACAACGGCCCCATCATTGGTGAGAACGAAGATCACCGAAGCGTGGGTAGCACGCAGGGCCGTGCTCCAGACGGTGGCGAAAGCATCGGTCAGGATGATCTCATTGGCGACCTTGGCAACGAGGGTCCCCGTTGCTGCGGCAACCGGTCCGGCGATGAACGTCACCTCTTCCGGCAGCGCTTCTCCGATCGCAGCCTCCAACTCCGTGACTTCGACGATCGCGTCGCCGATCACGACGGAGAGGGCCTCGGCGACCGCTTCGTCCTGTGCCAATGGGCTCAGCGTTGCGACGAATGCATCGGTATCGAGCAGCGTCGTCTTCGCCCAGCCGACGTTGACGGCGAGGGAGATGAGGATGATGGCGATGATGGCGAAAACCCAGCCCGAGAACCGTCGGAATCCGGATCTGGATTTCTTCGGTGTGGTCCCATCGAGTTGGGACCTCAAGGCGTCGTTCTCGGCCTGTAACGATGCAACCGACTCTGCGGTTGCATCGGAATCTGTGTTCTGTTGGTTCATGCTGAAAAGCCTAGTGCGTGTGATATCCCACCGCCTCCCGAAAATATCCTCCATTCCGCGGGCTGGGTGCGCCGCCGGCGGGGACTGCAACCCTGGGTACGCGACCTCCATCTTTCCGCGGGCTGGGTGCGCCGCCGGCGGGGA
>JAOZMA010000042.1 GCA_029934555.1 Acidimicrobiia bacterium
GTCTGGGCCGTGTCTCAGTCCCAGTGTGGCTGATCGTCCTCTCAGACCAGCTACCCGTCTTTGCCTTGGTGAGCCTTTACCTCACCAACTAGCTGATAGGCCGCGAGACCATCCCGAAGCGGCGGACCATTTCCTCAACAGACCATGTGGTCCAAAGAGGATATTCGGTATTAATCCGGGTTTCCCCGGGCTATCCCGATCTTCGGGGCAGGTTTCTCACGTGTTACGCACCCGTTCGCCGGTTTCCCCAGCCGAACCTTACGGAACGACTGGTTATCCCTCGACTTGCATGCATTAAGCGCACCGCCAACGTTCGTCCTGAGCCAGGATCAAACTCTCCATCGAAAAGATGGGAGAAAGAATTCCTGATCTCTCTGAGATCTGGAGATCGATCTCTCAAAGGGTGGTCACGTCGGGGACGGGGGTCCCAGTTGACGTGACCGTACTTGTACGCGTTCTTCCTGCCTGTACCGCGAACGGCACCGACGGGTCGAACGCCCATTGGCTTTTGACACGCTGTTCAGTTGTCAAGGAGCCCGGATCCCTTCTCGTGCGCACACGTGCGCCCGAGTGGGGGGCCTCACATTATAGCACCGCTAGAATCTAGCGGCGCAGACCGCCGACCGGATGGCCGGCTGGAACACGGATTCAAGCACGTTCCCGGTATACCGCAAACCACAAAGGTGTTTTTCTTCGGCTTCCGGAAAGAAATCTCCGGAACCCGTACCAGGCCTGGGTCAGCGTTTGGCGTCGACTCGCTTGTTGAGCCAGATGAACAGCCCGATAAGCGCTGCGACGATGAGTAGCCCGCCGATCGACATTGCTGTGACGATGTCGAAGAGGACATAGAGGCCCCAGATTATTGGTCCGGCGAGGATGAGGATCGCGATCACGATCACCCATGTCGGCCAACGATTCTCTGATGAGTATGACAAGAGAGTCCTTTCAGGTTCGATGCGGGACGATAGCGGTGTTGAAGTTTGAGCAACCTATTCGCTCACGATACGGACGAATCGGCGTTTCCCGACCTGGAGCACCGAATCGACGACGTCGGCGGTGTCCACGAACTCGGCGTCGACGCGCTCACCGTCGATCTTCACGGCACCTTGCTTGATCATCCGACGACCCTCTGACCTCGATGCCACAAGGCCGCTATCTCCCAGAAGAACGGGGAGCGAGATCTCCCCCGCCACCGGGATGGCGTAGACCTCGATGTCATCCGGCGCCTCATGGGATCGGAACAGACGGTCGAACGCTGCCTCTGCCTCGACCGCTGCATCGGCCGTGTGGTGCCGGGTCACGATCCGGCGCCCGAGCTCGCGTTTGGCCTCCCCCGGATGAACTGAGCCATCGGAGAGACCCTTCTCGAGCTCCTCGACATCGTCGTCGCTTGCTCCTGCCGCGAGTCGGTACCAGTCGGCCATGATGCTATCGGGGATCGACATCACTTTGCCGAACATGTCGTCGGGCTCGTCACGGACCGAGATGTAGTTGCCGAGCGACTGGGACATCTTCTTCACGCCGTCGGTGCCGACGAGAAGAGGAACCGTTACGACCGACTGGCCCCGCTGGCCACGTCGCTCCTGAAGGTCCCGTCCGACCAGCAGATTCCAGAGCTGGTCCGTGCCACCGATCTCGATATCCGATCGGATCGCAACCGAGTCCATGCCCTGGAGCAGCGGATACAGGAACTCGATCATCGAGATCGGCTGGTGAGCATCCCACCGCTTGGTGAAATCGTCGCGATCCATGATGCGTGCGACCGTGAATTCCGACGTCAGTTCGAGGACGTCCCTCATGTCCATCGCTGCGAGCCACTCCGAGTTGTATCGGATCTCGAGGCGATCGGCCAGAAGTTGGGTCTTGATCACTGGGAGGAGGTGATCGGCGAAGCTGCGCACGTCTTCGGCGCTCAGACGCTTCCTCGTCTCGCTCTTCTCCGACGGATCGCCGACCTGGGCAGTGAAGTCGCCGACGATGAGAACGGCGGTGTGCCCCATGTCCTGGAAACGACGCAGCAGATCGAAGACGACACCCCATCCGAGCGTGACGTCGGGCGCAGTCGGGTCGACACCGAGCTTCACCCTGAGTGGGCGGTCCTCCTCGAGAAGTTCGAGAAGCGCTCCCTCCGGGAGCGCCACGTCGACGGTTCGGGTGATGTATTCCAGTTGATCTTGAGCGGGCTTCATATAGCGTTCAGGCTAGACCCGTCCGTGATCCGTGCGACGAACCTCCACGGCCTCTCCACGGCCTTGGTGATGCCCACACGGGTTCCGGTCTCGATCGTTGCACCCTGCGGCAACGTGCCCATGGCCAGACGCACGGGTCCGTCGATCACCGATGTTCCGTCGTCATTGCCGGTGATCCCAAGGGCGGCACACAGCTTGCCCGGACCGTCTGCGAGATGATCGCATCGGCCGCGTCGCCGCTCCATGGTCTCTTCCCCGACAATAGGAGTTCCGGATCTCAGCAGCACCGCTGATGGCTGGTCTCTGGGCCCCGTAACGACGTTGGCGCACCAGTGGACACCGTAGGACCGGTAGACGTAGAGCGTTCCCGCTTCTCCGAACATCGATCTGTTGCGGTCCGTGGGACCCCGGTAGGCATGGCTCGCCGGATCGTCAGCTCCCCCATAAGCCTCCACCTCATCGATGATGACGATTGTCGACAAGCCATTGAATTCGGTGACGAGGCGACAGCCGAGCAACCCGCTGGCGACTTCGACAGCATCTCCAGCCAATAAGGCCCGTACGTCTCGCGAGACCGGACTGTCTTCCGTCACACCGATCCGCGAAGTGTTCCACCGGTGGCAGCTTCGACCGCTTCCACGATCGACCTACGAATCGGTGCGACATCTTCGTCGCTCAAGGTGCGATCGGGGGCGCGTACGGTCAGATTGATCGCGACGCTCTTGCGACCGTCGGGTATCGGGTCACCCTCGTAGACGTCGAAGATCACTCGCTTCTCGATCATGCCCTGGTCGACCGCATCGATAGCCTCTAGCAATACGCCTGCCGGGACGGAGGAGTCCAACTCGAACGCGAGATCGAAGACCTGTGGCGGATAGCTTGAAGGCACTTCGAACTGCCACGACTCCCCTTCCACGACGATCGGATCGACTTCGATCTCACCGGCGATCGCGCGACCTTCGATGCCGTGAGTCGCAGCGACGGCCGGATGGATCTCGCCGACGATGCCGATCACCGCTCCATCGTGCACGATCTCGGCTGCTCGTCCAGGGTGGAACGGAGCACGCTCGGTGGCTCGCAGTTCGGTGCCTTCGAGTCGCATCGATCGTGCGACCATCTCCCAGAGGCCGGTGGCGTCGTAGACGTCATAACCCGGGGTCTCGCCATCCCATCCCGACATCGCTCCCCCGGCTGCTACGAAACCGAGTCGATCTGGTTGATCTGGAAGAACTCCATCTCCTGGGAGGAACACTTTTCCGAGCTCGAAGATCCTCACGTCGTCGAGACGCTTCGCCAGATTCGACGACGCCGCCTTCAGAAGCCCCGGCAGCAACGTCGTCCGCATCACGCCCTCCTCGTCACGAAGAGGATTCACTACGGTGATGCCGGTCCTGGCCGGATCATCTTCCGGAAGTTGTAGCGCATCGAGATCGGCAGCGCCGATGAACGAGAAGCTGAAGATCTCGTGGTAGCCGGCACCCATCATCACCGAGCGCAGCGTGCGGACCATCTGCTCTCGAACCGGCAGCCCCAACCCGTCACCGAATCGCAGCCGCCCGGGGATGTTGTCGTACCCATAGAGACGCGCGATCTCTTCGATCAGATCCGCCGGACGGTGGACGTCCGGTCGGCGTGTGGGAACGTCCACGATCAGTGGATCATCGCCGGTCGATCTGAACCCAAAGCGTTCGAGCAGGTCAGACGCCGCCTCAGGTTCCAACCGGATCCCCAGCAGCCGTTCGATCTCACTCATATAGAGTTCGATCGACCTCGGTGCCGGTGGCGCCGGGTATTCGTCAACCACGCCTGCGACCGTGCCGCCCGCTGTCTCGACGAGGATCTGAGCAACGCGATCGGCTGCGAACCTGCAGAACTCGGGGTCCATGCCCCGTTCGAATCTTGCCGATGCCTCGGAGCGCAGTCCGAGCCGTTTCGACGTCAGCAGCACACTGGGTGGATCCCAGTAGGCGGCCTCGATGAAGACGTTCGTTGTCTCGTCGGTGACCTCAGTATCCGCTCCGCCCATCACTCCGGCGATGGCGACAGGCTTCCCGCCGTCGGCGACCACGATGTCGATCGATTCGAGTTCTCTCTCGACATCGTCCAGGGTCGTGATCGGCTCGCCCTGTGCCGCACGGCGGACAACAACGATATCCCCGAGGCGATCGACGTCGAAGGCGTGGGTGGGGTGGCCGAACTCCATCATCGCGTAGTTGCTTGCGTCGACGACGTTGCTGATCGGCCGGACGCCGGCGGCGGTCAGCCTCGCTCGGATCTTGTGCGGTGAAGCGCCGACGGTGATCCCGCGGACCTCGCGTCCCACGAACCGCGGGCACGCGACATCGTCGACGATGGTCACGGATGTCGCCGCCTCTCCACCAGGGAGTTCGAGATCCGGTTCGACCAACGGAAGCTTGTAGAAGGCTGCCAGCTCGCGGGCGAGTCCGTACACCGACATGCAGTCCGGTCGGTTCGGTGTGATCGAAACGTCGAAGACGACGTCATCTGCGGGGAGCAGACCGACGAAGTCTTCGCCCAACCGTTCTGCAGCGTTCGGGTAGTCGTCGTCGAGCACCATGATGCCGGCTGCATCGTCCCCGACCTCCAATTCGGACTCCGAGCAGATCATCCCGTTCGATACGATCCCGCGGATCTTCCGTTGCGTGATCTTGAAATCGCCCTGAAGTACGGCTCCCGGAACCGCTACCGGGACAACGGCACCCGCCTCGAAGTTCCACGCCCCGCAGATGATGTCGAGGACCTCGTTCCCGACGTCAACCTTCGTGACGCGAACCTTGTCCGCGTTGGGATGTGCACCGACCTCGAGCACCCGGCCCACGACGACACCCTCGAAGCGGTGCGATGTACGCTCCCATCCTTCGACCTCATGACCGAGACTCTCGAGGGCCTCAGCGATCTCCTCGGGGTCGCTCGTCGGCAGGTCAACGTACTCCTGCATCCAGTCGAATGTGAACTTCATCGGTACTGCTCCAGGATGCGACGGTCGGGGTCAAAGAGATGCCGGAGATCGGTGATGCCGTGGCGGACCATGGCGAGGCGATCGGCGCCCATGCCGAACGCGAATCCCGTGACCTCGTCCGGGTCGTATCCGACCGCCTCGAAGACGGCAGGGTGAACCATTCCACAACCCAACAACTCCATCCAGCGGTCGTTCGCGTACACGTGCATCTCCGCAGACGGTTCCGTGAACGGGAAGTGGTGGGGTATGAACTTCGTCTTGATTTCGGGTCCGAGGAACTCACGGGCGAAGTGGTCGAGGACACCCTTGAGATCACCGAACGTGATGTCAGTGTCGACGGCGAGTCCTTCGATCTGATGGAAGACCGGCGAGTGAGTGCTATCAACCGGATCACGCCTGAATACCCGTCCCGGGACCACGAGGTACACCGGTGGTTCGTGCTCCTCCATGTATCGAGCCTGCATGGGAGAGGTGTGGGTGCGCAACAGGACACCTTCGGGATCGTCCCCGTAGTCGAGGTACAACGTGTCCGACTCGAGGCGGGTCGGATGGGCGACCGGAAAATTCAATGCGGTGAAGTTGTAGAACTCTGTCTCTACTTCCGGTCCGGTGGCCGCCGTGTACCCCATCGCTACGAAGATGTCGACGATCTCGTCCATCACCTGCTGGATCAGGTGTGTCGTTCCGCGAGCGGGCACGCGTCCGGGCAGCGTCACGTCGACCCGGTCCGACGCCAATGCTTCGGAGGCTTCGGCGGCTTCGAGAACTGCACGCCGTTTGTCGATCAGCGCATTGAGCTCAACGGCGACATCATTGATGGCGCGACCGAGGTCACGGCGCTGATCGGGTGGCACGGTTCCTAGAGAGCGGCGACCTGCAGCGATCGGAGAGCGTTTGCCTGTGATCTCGGCTGCAAGATCCTCCAACTCATCAACCGTTCCTGCTTCGTCGATACGAGCAGGGGACTCTGACGTCAGCTGTTCGAGTATTTCGTGTGTTTCCATGGGTTCCGAGAGGTTAGCTGTGGGATCCACGACTCCTGCTCCTGTTCTCAGCGGCATCGCGTCGAGCGCGAGAACGCCCGGCACATGGACCGGGCGTTCGTTCTTGCGGTATTCGCTAGCCGCGTCCGATCGCCCGGGCCGGGGGGCCCGTAAAAGCGAATCGGAAGCGACGGATCGGTTTCATGCCCATGAGCGTAGAAGACTCCGGCTGCTTCGCAAACCCATCGCCTTGCCCTCTCCGGCGGGGAAGCGCAAGCTCTCGCTGCGCGATCCCACCGAAGTCTCGACAACGCCTACGGATTCTTGATCTCCGCCTTCGGGCCCAGGTAGAACCACCAGTTCAAGAAAAGGCAGATGACGTAGAAAACGGCGAATGCGTAGAGCGCATACTCCGGGGTCGCGTTCTTGATCTGCGCACCGAACTCTGACGGGACGACGAATGCGCCGTATGCGGCAACCGCGGACGTCCAACCGAGTACCGGGCCCGCCTGTTCCTGGTCGAACACGATTGCGATCGTTCGGAACGTGGAACCGTTCCCAACTCCAGTGGCGGCGAACAGAACGAGGAACAGCAGGAAGAACGGAAGGAAGTAGTCCTGCGGGGTAGCGGACCCGTACGCCTGCTTCATGAAGTAGGCCACGCCCAGCGCACTGGCGATCATCGATACGGCCACCCACTGCGTCACTCTCGCTCCACCGAGTTTGTCCGCCATCCAACCGCCGACCGGGCGGATGAACGCACCGATGAACGGGCCCATCCATGCAAACGCAAGTGCCGATGGGCCGTCGGGGTTGGCGAGGTCGTGTGTCATCACGCCGTCCACCATCACGTGCTGGAAACCGAAGATGACTTTGATCGCAAGGGCGAACCCTGCTGCGTAGCCGATGAAGCTGCCGAACGTCATCGTGTAGATCACGCTCATGATCCATGTGTTTTTGTTCCCGAAGATCTTGTACTGGCGCTCCAGATTGGGCTTGACGTCGCCCCTCAAGAGCTTGAGGAGAAACACGGTCGCCACGATCACCAGGGCGATCGTGGGGTACTTCGCCCAGGACCATCCGAGACCGGTCGGAGACGGGAGAATGATGAACAGGCCTGCGATGGCGGGGATGAAGGCCAACCCCAACATGCCGCTGATCTTCACGAACGAGTTGATCGGCGACCCGATGTTCGGAGACACATGGTCTGCCCGGATGTTGTCCATCAGGAACCAGGACAAGAAGGCAAGGGGGATCAGGAAGATGAGCCATACGAAGCCGGCGTTCTGGATCCACGTCGTCGTTCCCGCGGGGATCTTCCCGAAGATCCAGCCGGAAGACTTCTCGAGTGTGAGACCGCCGCCAACCACGCCAACGGTCATGACGAGCGGTATGAGCACCTGCATCGTCGTTACGCCAGCGTTGCCGAGACCGGCGTTCAAACCGAGCGCCAGACCCTGCTTCTTCTTGGGGTAGAAGAAGCTGATGTTGGACATCGACGATGCGAAGTTTCCTCCGCCGATGCCGGAGAGTACGGCAAGCGCCTGGAACACCCAGAGCGGCGTGTCCTGCGACATGAGCGCAAATCCGGTCCCTGCGGCCGGGATCATGAGTAGCGCTGTCGTGAAGAAGATCGTGTTCCGCCCACCCGCGATGCGGATCAGGAAACTGCTCGGAATCCTTAGCGTCGCCCCGGTCAGCCCCGCTATCGCCGACAGAGTGAACAGCTCACCCGTGGTGAAGGGGAACCCCAGGTTGAGCATCTGAACCGTGATGATGCCCCAGTAGAGCCACACGGCGAAGCCGACGAGGAGGCTCGGGATGGAGATCCAGAGGTTCCGCGTTGCGACCTTCTTGCCAGTGGTCTCCCAGAATGTCTCGTTCTCAACGTCCCACTCGTAGATGTCGGCCATTCATATTCCTCTCGGATATCGGAGCATCGGTCCGTACCGGGTCTCGGTACGGCTTCTGGCTTACTGACTCACCTCGGCGGTCCTACATGGTCGTGTCTACGCCTCCAGGTTCCCTTCAGCGTCGTGTGCGAAACTGGCGTCGAACGCCCCTTCCGGTTCATCCAGCATGAAGAACGTGACGGCGAAACTGACTAATGCCCCGCTCGCCAGGATGTAGAAGAACGTCTTGGAATCCACAAGCGAGAAGAGGACCAGGTAGATGACGGCACCGACGTTGCCGTAGGCGCCAGCCATGCCGGCGATCTGGCCAGTCATCCTGTGATTGATCATCGGGATGACGGCGAACGTCGCACCCTCGGCTCCCTGCACGAAGATCGACGCGAAGACGGTCATGGCGACGGCTATGGCCAACCACCAGATCCCGTCGAACGTCGGTACGACCTCACGGATCCCGTCGGCGTCGACGAGGCCGTTCCACTTGCCGATGAACCCCATCATCAAGAAACCGAGCGCGATCCCGAGCATGTAGACCAGCATCGTGCGCTTTCGGTTGGTCATCTTGTCGGAGATGTACCCGCCAAGCGGACGCGCACCGAGGTTGACGAAAGCGAATGAAGCCGCGACGATCCCGGCCACCGTCGGGGTGACGATCGAGACCCCGGAATCGTTCGTCAGGGGCTTGAAGACGGTCTCGTAGAACGCAGGGAGCATCGAGACCACCGCGAGCTCTGCGCCGAAGTTGGCGAAGTACGTCGTGTTCAATGCGGCGACGCTCCCCCAGTGGTACTTCTCGTCATCGGGTACGCCGGCACGGAGGTACGGCAGGTTGATCTGCAACGTCTTGATCACATGCGCGATGTAGAAGAGGAACAGAACCCCGTAGATGACCCACAGAGCCGTTTGGGAGAGAACCGGTTGTCCGTCGAGCTCAACGCCTCCGACCCGCCAGGCCAGCACCATGAGCGCTCCCACGAGAGGGAACGACATGACGAGATACATGATGAGGTCACCGTAGGAGGTGACCATCATCGGTTCGGTCCTTTTCGACCTGTGAAGATGCTCGCCCATTGGAACATCTCGTACCAGGAAGTAGTACATGACGCCGTAGATGCCCATGACGATCCCGTTGATGGCCATGGCCCAACGCCAGGCGTCGGGTCCCAGACCGAGCCAGTCACCCAGGAAGGAGATGGTGAACCAGGGCAGGGTCATGGCAGCGAAGGCAGACCCGAAGTTCCCCCATCCGGCATAGAACCCCTCGGCCCGACCGATGTACTTCGGCGTGAACCACTGGGCGACCATCTTGATCCCGATGACGAAGCCGGCGCCAACAGAGCTCAGCACCAACCGGGCGATCAGGAGCTGCATGAACGTGTCGCCGAGTCCGAACGCCACGGCGGGAATCGCCATGATGACCATCAAACCCGAGAACACGATCCGGGAGCCGTAACGATCGATGAGAGCGCCAACGATGATGCGAGCCGGGATGGTCAACGCCACGTTCGCGATCAGCAGGATCTTGATGTGCTCGTCGGTGAGCCAGCCGACCGAATCCAGCATGGTCGTCGCAAGCGGCGCCAGGTTGAACCAGACGTAGAACGTCATGAAGAAGGCGATCCACGTGTAGTGGAGCGTCCTGATCCGTTCCTGGCTGAAGTCGAGCAGCTTCGGCGGTACCTCGCCGGTGGGCGACGATTGACCGTCCTGGTTCATGATCCCTCTCCTCCGCGCCGGGTTTCTCCGGATCGGTGTCCTTCCCGACACCAGCCCGCGCCCGGGTGGGCGCGGCCCCTAGTTTGTACGGACGACGCCCCAAACGTCAACTTTGTCCCTAAACGTTCAGTGCTAAGGTGCAGGTCGTGCAGGCCACACTCGGACGCAAGGGCGATTACTCGGTACGAGCGGTGCTCGATATCTCCAATCACAACGGTGATCGACGCAAGTCCCGGGAGATCGCCGAAGAGATGGATATCCCCGTTCGTTACCTGCCTCAGATCCTCGCGAACCTCGTGGAACATGCCATTCTCACCGCCGAGGCAGGTCCAAACGGTGGCTATCTCCTTGCCAGGCCGGCCGACGACATCACCCTCCTCGACGTCGTCGAAGCCGCAGAAGGCCCTATACGCCTCGACCAGTGCGTCTTGAGGGGCGGCCCATGCGATTGGCAAACCTCATGCCCGGTACACATACCTTGGAATCGCGCGATCAATGCACTCACGGAAGAGTTGACAGCGACGACGTTCGGCGAACTGGCACTGCAGTGTGCAGCGATCGCCACCGGTAATTACGAGTTGCCGGCCGACATGCCACCGCACGTCATCCCAACGCCGCGACGCCCACGGATCGAAACGACGGGAGCTCCGGGCACATGAAAGTCACGCCACTCGTTTTCGGTACGACCACACAACGTCATCAAGCCAATCATTGGACATCGAGCAAAGAGAGAAGGAAGACCGCATGAATCGAGCGGTGCGGCTGTTTTCAGCGACAGGGATCGCGTTGAGCCTGCTGGTAGTGGCAATGATCGTGTTGCTCCCCGGTCTGGCCGGAGCTCAGGAGAATGCCGAAGGGCAGGATATCTACTTGACCAACTGCTCGTCATGTCACCAGCCGAACGGCCTCGGCGTTCCCGGCTCCTTCCCTCCCCTATCCGGCAACCCCAATGTTCAAGACTCCGAGTACGTCGGCGGTGTCATCGTCGGCGGGCTGAGCGGCCCGATCGAGGTGCTCGGAGAAACATACGACGGAGTGATGCCACCATTCGCGAGCCTCTCGGAAGCTGAGATCGCAGCGGTCACCGAATACATCCAGGCCGACGTCTTCGAGGCTGCCGATGACGGCGACACCCTCGAACCCGGCGACTCCGCCACGGGAGAGGCCATCTTCCTCGGAGCCAACCGCCTCGAGAACGCTGGACCCGCCTGCGTCGCGTGCCACACGGCCGCGAACCACCAGAACCTGAGCGGATACACGTTGGGTCCGGACCTCACGGATCTTGCCGTGAGATACGGCGGAGAAGAAGCCGTTGCTGCGGCACTCAGCAATCCCCCCTCGGCAACGATGCAGCCCCTCTTCGACGGAGCACCGATCGTCGATCAGGAGCGCGCAGATCTTGCTGCGTATTTCGAGTCGATCTCAGACGCGGAGATATCCCGCAGTCCAGTCGACATCCTGCTCGTAGCCGGCGTCATCGGCATCATCATCTTCTTCGCCCTGATGCTTCTCGCCCCACGCAGTAGGAAACCCGGATTTGCAGAGACACTGAGGAGTCAACGATGACCAAGGAATGGATCCGGGACAGCGACGCTCCTGCCGAGCGGAAGTGGGAAGAGTTCTACCGCAATCGCTTCCAGCACGACAAGCGTGTCCGCACGACCCACGGGGTCAACTGCACCGGTTCGTGCAGTTGGGAGGTCTTCGTCAAGGACGGGATCGTCACCTGGGAGCTGCAAGCAACTGACTACCCGGCGCTCGAGGATGGCCTTCCGCCCTATGAGCCACGCGGTTGCCAACGCGGGATCAGCTACTCCTGGTATCTCTACAGCCCCATCCGGGTGAAGTTCCCGTACGGACGCGGCGCTCTCATCGATCTCTACCGCGAAGCCAAATCCGTCTACCCCGATCCTGTCGACGCGTGGGCATCGATCATGGGCAATCCTGCCAAACGGAAGCACATCCAGACTTCTCGCGGCATGGGTGGGTTCCGCCGCATGATGTGGGACGAAGCTCTCGAGATCGCCGCAGCCTCGGTCGTGTACACGACGAAGACCTACGGCCCCGACCGTGTCGCAGGGTTCTCGCCGATCCCGGCCATGTCACAGATCAGTTACGCGGCCGGGAGCAGGTTCCTCAGCCTGCTCGGCGGCAC
>JAOZMA010000303.1 GCA_029934555.1 Acidimicrobiia bacterium
AGCGGAGTTGCCTCACCGAATCAATCACTCAGCGTTCGCCGGGTGCCAAAGCCACTCGCGCTTGACCAGGATTCGAATCCGCTCTTGAGGACGGGCTATGAGTCGCGCAACACGGAACTGATCTGGCGACGCGAGCAGCGGTTCTTGTCCGTCTGTCATCCATCAGACGACCAGGAATAGCGCGCGATCACCAGAACTAATGAAGACGACACCCTTGCTAATCCTCGCTTTCGCGCTGACCGGCGTTGCCTGATATGTCGTTCGGGAGGGTTCCCTAGATCGGGTGGTGGAGGTTCGAATCCTCCCGAGAGTGCCTGGACTGGACCCAGCTTGATCGCCGTGGTTACCGGCCAATGGCGATCCCAGCGGGTGGCGGGTGTTCCGGTTGGTCGTGTTCGGCTTGGCGTCGGGCGGCGATCCATGCGACCCGTTCGGTGATGTCGCTGCTCGCTGCGGGTGGTTCGACGATCTGGTCGACGGCGGCGGTCTGGACCGAGGTTCGGTTGAGGGATGTGGTGAGCCCGTCGAGGGGGCCTCTCCTGTATGGGTGAGCGAGATGCGTGCACTCTTCGTCGTGGGGTTCGGGGTTGGCGAGGTAGAGGGTGTTGGCCTGGCGGCCTCTACTCAACGCGACATAGGCCCATTCTCGGTCTGTGCTGCCGGTGATGACGGTGAACGTGCGGCTGGTGGTGACGCCTTGGGCTTTGTGTCCGGTCAGGGCGTAGCCGTAGTCGACGTGACCGTCGTTGAGGTACCAGGAGGGCAGTATCCGGGTTTCGGGGTCACGGTCGAGACGCACCGCCAGACTGCCTGTGTCTGGGTTGACGGTTTCGATGGTTCCGAGGTCGCCGTTGTGGACGTCGAGGCGGGCCTGGTTTCTGCGACAGAGGATCCGATCACCAGTCTGGAACTCCCGCTCCCCTACCTCAATGGTGGGTCCGCTGAGGCGCCTGGATGCTGAGAGTCGGGTGCGGGCTTCTTCGTTGAGGTCGGCGACGGTCTGGTTGTCGGCGGCGATGAGCAGCCCCGCAGTCGGGTCGCCGGTGGCGGTGATGTGTCGGTACCAGTCGTCGACAGCTCTCCTGATCGTGTCGCTTCGGTCCTGTCCCACGACAAGCCGCTTGTGTTCCCGGTAGGCGTTGATCGCCTTGTCGGGTGATCCGTTACGGAGTTCGGCGAGGGCGACGCGTTCCCAGGCGTGTTCTTGTCGGACGTTGTCGGTGAGTTCTACGGTGGGGAGCCGGTTGGTGAGGGCCCGGAAGAGTCCTCCGGCGTCGATCTCGGGGAGCTGGCGGTCGTCGCCGATGAGGATCAACTTTCCCTCAGCCTGTTCAACCAGGTCGGAGATGGCGGCGAGGTGACGGGTGCCGACCATCCCGGCTTCGTCGACGACGACCACGACGCCTGTGGGAAGGCCAGGATCGTCGCCAGGCTGCTTGAGGAGTCGGGTGATCGTGGTGGAGGGTATCCCGGTGGCTTCTTCGAGTCCGGATGCCGTCCTGGCAGCAAGCGCCACACCGACGATCGGGGTGCCGGTCAGCATTGCGAGTTGACTGACAACCTCCATCACAGCAGTCTTTCCACTCCCGGCCGGGCCGATCCCGACGTCGACGACGTTGCCGGAGGTGGCGAAGCTGCGCACCATGTCGCGTTGGCCGTCGGTGAGCTGCGGGCAGTGTGCCAGTCGGGCTTCGACGAGACGGTGAGGAACGACCCAACGACCTGCGGCGACGCCATCCGTAGCGTGTTCGATGACCCGCTGCTCGGTGGCGAGCAGCTCCGTCGTCGTGAACAACCGGTCCACGGTCCCGGGGAACATCGTTCCGTCGCGGCGCCGCATCAACCGGGCCGGTCGATGACCCACTGTCGTGTCGGGCAACGCTTCAGGCTCGTCGAGTCCTTCAGCTTCCGCGACGGCGAGATCCCTCCCGGCGTCGGACTGTGCAACGTCGTCGTGTCGGGGGAGGATCGGTACGACGTCACGGGCGGTGAGGAACTCCTCGGCGAGGGCTTCGATCTCGCCCCGCGTGCCACCGTTGGGGAGCGATCCGGCGATCTCCTTGACGACCTCCGCCTCGGCGAACGTCGACGCCTGCGCCGTCAACCCATCAGGCGACGCAAGGCCCACGAACAACGCCTCCGGGTCCGCCGGTGCGACCTCCCAGTGGCAGCCGGTGAGCAAAGCAACACGCTCCTCAGTGAGGCCGACCTGGTCGGCCCGGCGCCGCCACTCAACCTCAAGGTCCTCGATCCGACGGTCCCGTTTCGCATCCCGAGTGGCGAGCACAGCTGCCTGCCGCGCCGCCGGTGTCTCAGGCAAACCCTGTTCGGCACGCCACTCCTCCGCCTGGCGGCGCCGCGTCGAGAAGGCGTCGATCTGTCGGCGGGTGAAACCTTCAATGTCGGCCACGCCGTTGGTCACGGGCTGCCACCCCACCCCCAGACGACCGGTGAGTTCTCTCCTGAGGACGGCTTCGTGCAGATAACCGGCAGCGAGCTGATGACGAAACAACAGACGGCCGTCAACACTCCGCCATATCCCGTCCTTGTCCTTGACCTTGTTCGCCACGACCACGTGGGTGTGGAGCTGGGGATCGTCGGCGCGGGACGTGAACTCGGTGAACGACGCCGCCACAAACCCCGACGTCTCAATCGGCCACGTCTCCACCCGAACCCTCGGCGACCCGTTCGCGTTGCGGACGGGTTCGCCGTCGTCGCCGAGAACGGGGGTCTTTGAGGCGCCCCTCGTCGTCGACGCCACCGACTCCAAATACCCGAACGCAGACGCCGTCGCCTCCTCAAACGCCCCCAGAACTTGCTCACGGGTGTCTTCGTCGCCGAGGGCCCACAACAGCGACACCGACTTGTCCGCGGAGAACGTCACATCCCACGCCGCCACCCCATCCCTCCGCAGCCTGCGACCCAACTGTTCGCCGCTTGCCGGATGCCCGCCATCGAAGAGGCGCACGAGACCCTCAGCGGACACTGCACCGTTCAGGTTCTGG
>JAOZMA010000043.1:0-8645 GCA_029934555.1 Acidimicrobiia bacterium
GCCGACCTCAGGAACTTCTCTACTTCTGCTCCGATCTCATCCGGAGATGGAAGATCATCGAACGAGATGATCGGCGGTGGCTCGTCCTGCTCGTCCTGCATCTTCTCGAGGCGCTCGACGTACTCCTTCGCATCGGAACGCTCCGAGAGGTCACGATCGATGTCCTCGAGCTGCGCCGAGGCTTTCTCGGCCAGATCTCCGATCGGAAAGGCGATACCGACCTGGTCACCGACCCGCTCCACCAGGCTGAGCACGCCGGGATGAAATGGACTCTGGAGGTAGTGCGGCATCTGGACCCAGTAGCCGATGGCCGGGATGCCGGCGTCTGCGATTCCCTGCCGGATAACGCTAACGGCGGCGCCCGGAACGATGAGGTCGTTCGGCAGAACTTCATCGGTGTCGAGGAGCAATTCCGGATCCGACGTTGTGCAGACGACCCTGACAGGACGCGTGTGTGGCACGGGGGCCGGCACCGCACCGAGCGTCACGAACCGGCTCACGCCGTAGCGCTCGGCGAGTGCAACGAATTCGAGCGTCAGCTGCTGCCATCGGAAGTCGGGTTCGTTCCCGGTGATGATGAGCAGATCGATACCGTCGATCTTGCGGTGGACGATCTCGAGACGGGGCCATGCGACATCGGTCAGCTCACCGGAGGAGAAGTGCAGCACGGGTCGGGACGATCGATAGTCGAAAAGTTCGTCGGGTTCGAATGCGGCGATCACTTCGCCATCGTCGGCGATGAGACCGATCGCGTCGGTGCCAACCGATGCGGCGTCAACCCATCCGGACATGGCGAGGAGCATGATCGGGTGATCGAGGTCGAGATCGTTGGCGAACGAAAGCAGGTTCATCGACGTCGACGATACTCAGTCCTCTGAGCTCACGCGGTCGGGTATCCGGCCTCGGTGGCCTGTCGATCCATCTTCTCCGTGATCCGCCTTCGGAGTTCGGCGAAGAACTCGGGGGTGTTGAACACCTCGATGTCGGTGTCGCCGACCGGTCCGTGAGCCTCTGCGGGGAGTCGATAGTCTTCGATGGTGAAGCCCGTACGACGCTCGTTCGCGTAGCCGCGCAAGAACGTGTTCATGACGGCGGTAGCGAGCTCTTCTCCTGTTACCGCGATCCCTGCCGCGAGTCGTAACGCCTCTGCCTCGAGGTCGGCAGAGATACCTGAGAACTTGCAGATCCCCGTGATGTCATCCATGAGGAACATCGGTCCGCTGACCGTAATCGCATTCACCCAGTAGTCGACGTCGGTCTGTCGTTCGGTGAAGTACAGCAAGTACGTGCGCATCGCCATGTGCCCCCCTGCAAGGGCCCAGGGGTATCCCGGATTCGTGTGGGGGAGATACGCAGGGAACTCGACGCCCTTCGACTGCATCGCGAATCCCGGTTCTCCCATCTGATCCGAGAGCCTCTTCACCCCTTGGCCCACTTCGGCGAGCCGTCCGCCTGCGACGTCCCGGATGACGTTCATCGATTCGGCGGCATCGCCGAATGCGAGCCCGCCGGTCAGGTTCCCGTTGTTGCGTCGGTTGAAGTCCATGACGTACCCGAGAGTCACACCGAGCGAGATCGAATCCATCCCCAACTCGTCGACCAGGTCGACCAGCGACAGCGCCTCGTCGGGGTCGTAGACACCGAGGTTGAACGACAGAAGCCCGAACGGTTCGTAGTCGACCTTCGCCCTGAACCGCCCGAGATCCCCATCCGGGTCCTCGTCGTACACGTTCTTGTGGCAACGGATGCCGCAGAGATAGCAGCCCTCGGCCCGCACCTCGTAGGGGCCCGCCTCGATCACCTGGCGTGAGAGTTGTAGTGGTCGATCGGTTCCGCTCGGAGCGAAATTCTTCTCGGGCAACATGTCCGCTTCGCCGAGCCAGGGGATCATGCGCCACGTGCCGCCCCTGTCGTGTTCCAGGTCTCGATACCTTGCACTGCCTGGACCGGTGTTGATCTCACGGTTGATGTCCCGGAGGCCCCTCACGCGACCCGGGTCGGGGCCGTCCGCGGCGATTGCCCACAGGTTCTTCGACCCCATCACCCCGCCGTAACCGCCCCGACCACAGAACCTCGGTTTCGCATCACCGCTCTCGAGTTGGCTATCCGTCGACAGAGCGATCGACGCGTATCGCACCGACTCATAGTGCTCCCCGGCCGGACCGATGACAGCGAAATGAGCCTCAGGGAATCGACCGTGCAGACCCTGAATACGTTCATTGACCGTCATGCCCGAGAGATCCGATGCATCCAAGAACTCGAAGACCGCCGGTTCGCCGTCCTCGCCCGGTGTGAGATGCAGAAGTGTCGGCCGCTCCGCCCGACCGGTGAAGATCACCTCATCGACCCCGAGACCCCGCAGCTTCGTACCGAAATGGCCGCTCCCCGCACTCCACATCAACCCGGGAGCACCACTGTCGGAGACCTTCAACGGCGAGTATCCGTGGAAGAAGGTCCGGAGCCCAGTCATCACACGGGTGCCACTCAACAGACCGAGGTTCATGATCAGCGGAGACGACGGGGCATACGGATCGTCGACATCGATACCCGCGAGCAGCTTCGTCGCCCGGGCGATGCCACCGAGAGCATCCTCGAGATCTTCGCATCGCACAGTCTCGAATCGGACCGTCTGATCGGTCAGATCAACGTGATACCGCTTCACGACAACATCTGTTGGAGGAAGCAGCGTGGCCGCCTGCATTGCAGATCATCCTTTCAAACGATAGGGACAGCGTAGCGTAGGCCCGACGGACGGCCCCTTAAGCAAAGCTGTCTACAGGTAGAGCCCGGGCTGATCCTCGTCGCCCGACGCCTCGAGTGCCTGACGACGACCCATCTGCTCGAGTTGAGCCTGTGCCGACATCTGCTGTGACCACAGGGATGCTTGGATCCCGTGGAAGAGCCCCTCGAGCCATCCAACGAGTTGTGCCTGGGCGACTCGAATCTCCGGCTCGGTCGGAGTTTCGCTCTCGAGCGGTACGAAGATCGAGTCGAGTTCGTCTTTGAGGTCGTCGGAGAGCACGTCTCGCAGTTCGTCGATGGAGCGGTGGTAGACGGCGAGGAGTCTCCGGCGCCCGAGATCGTCCATGCCGGATGCCCGAACCTCTTCGAGCATGGCCCTGGTCATCGAGGCGATCCGGATGAGCTTCGAGGGTTCGGTGACGAAGGTGCCCTCGCCTTCTTCCCCATCATCGACGGGGACGTCAACCACCTCTGGAGTGATCGGCTCCTCGTCGTTGGGCGCATCTGCCGGTTCAATCATTTCTTCCATGTCGCCATGGTACGACGGCTCGGCTCAACACGAAACGAGTACGATTGCCGGTCATGGCGGACACAGCAGCGCCGGGCGACGGGCAGAAACAGTCGCGGAGATGGTGGAAGATCGTGCTCGGAGCGATCGTGGCGCTCCTTGCGATCATGGTGCTCGGCGTGGTGCTCTTCGCCAGCTTCTCGGTCCGGCGCGCGTTCCCCGACGTCGATGGTGAAGTTGCCATCGACGGTCTCGATGCCGGGGTCGAGATCGTACGCGATGACATGGGCATCGCCCACATCTACGCCGACAACCCGCACGACCTGTTCGTGGCACAGGGCTTCGTCCATGCCCAGGAACGTTTCTGGCAGATGGACGTGTGGCGTCACATCGGTGCTGGTCGCCTCTCGGAGATGTTCGGCGAAACCCAGGTGGAGACAGATGCGTTCCTCAAGACAATGGGATGGCAACACGTCGCGGAAGACCAGTACTCGGCAGCGGATCCGAGGGACCAAGCGGTTCTGGAGGCATACGCAGACGGCGTGAACGCCTATCTGGGCTCGCGCTCCCCATCCGAGCTGAGTTTCGAGTACACCGTGCTCGAACTGTTGAACCACAGTTACGACCCGGAGCCGTGGACGCCGGTCGATACCCTCACCTGGGGCATCGCTATGGCCTGGGATCTTCGCGGCAACATGGACGTGGAGATCGAACGTGCGATGCTGCTCGGAACGCTACCGGCAGATCAGGTCGCCCAACTTCGGCCTCCGTATCCGGGTGATGTGAACCCTTACATAGTCCCCGCGAATGAACTCGTCACCAACGGTGCACCGAGCGCGTCCATTCACGCTATTCCGGGGGTCCGGACCGCGCTCGCCTCGATCGAGGACAAACTCGATCTCATCGCAGCGATCGGCGTTCCCGGGGCCGAGACCGGTATCGGATCCAACTCGTGGGTCATCTCGGGGAGTCGCACCGATACGGGAATGCCGATCCTGGCCAATGACCCGCACCTCTCGATCCAGATGCCCTCGATCTGGTACCAGAACGGTCTTCACTGCATGACGGTGTCGGAAGGCTGCCCGTATGACGTCGTCGGGTTCTCCTTCTCCGGCGTTCCCGGCGTGATCATCGGTCACAACGCCAACATCGCGTGGGGTGTGACGAATCTCGGCCCGGACGTCCAGGACCTCTACGTCGAGAAGGTCAACCCGGAGAACCCGAACCAGTATGAGGTCAACGGGCAATGGATGGACATGGACGTCCATGATGAGACCATCAATGTCGCAGGCGGCGACGCCGTCACCATCCAGGTCAGGTCCACAAGACACGGACCGATCATCTCCGGGTCCTATGGGAGTCTCGACGACTTCTCAGACAGCGGAATCGAAACACCCGAACCGTACGTGATCGCTTTGCGATGGACGGCTCTCGACGAAAACCCCGGCGTCGTCCCGGCAGTCCTCGGGCTCAATTCCGCAACCGACTGGGATGACTTCAGGGATGCAGTGCAGCTTTGGGCCGTTCCCTCGCAGAACTTCGTCTACGCCGATGTCGATGGGAACATCGGCTACCAATCACCGGGAGCGATCCCGATCAGAGCCAACGGCGACGGAACCCTTCCGGTTCCCGGTTGGACCGACGAATACGAATGGACCGGGTACATCCCATTCGACGAGCTGCCCCGTTCGTTCAACCCCGAGAGTGGCTACATCGTGACCGCCAACAATGCCGTCGTCGACGACTCCTACCCGCACTGGATCACCTACGACTGGGGCTACGGCTACCGGGCGCGCCGGATCGTCGATCTGGTCGGCTCCAACGCTCGGGTCGGTCTCGAGCAGGTCGGATCGATCCAGTTCGATTCATACGACCTGAGCGCCGAACGCATCGTTCCTTATCTCGCCGCTCTGGACTCACCCATCAACGCAGTGCTGGCCTCATGGGACTTCGGCAACCAGATCGAGTCTTCGGGTGCCGCAGCGTACAACGCCGTGTGGTCCCGGATGCTCGAGTTCACGTTCCGCGACGATCTGCCCGAGGACTACTGGCCCGACGGCGGCAGCCGCTGGTTCTATGTCGTCGGGCAGATGCTCGAGAACCCGAACGACCGATTCTGGGACGACGCCACGACGCCGGACGTCGAGGACCGTGACGCGATCCTCCAGCAGTCGCTCGATGCAGCGTATGCAGATCTGAAGGGATGGTTTGGCGACAATCCCGACGACTGGCACTGGGGAGAGATGCACGTGTCGACCTTCAGGAACCAGACGCTCGGCGAGTCAGGGATCGGCATCATCGAGGACCGATTCAACCGCGGGCCATTCGAAACCGCGGGCGGCGGGAGTCTCGTGAACTCCACAGCATGGCAGGCGACGGAGAGTTTCGAGACCTTCTGGCTCCCATCGATGCGGATGATCATCGATCTCGGAGACCTCACCCGATCGTTGACAACGAACACGACCGGCCAGTCGGGACACACGGATCACCCACACTACGACGACATGATCCCCCTCTGGCTCGCAGGCGAATACTCCCCCATGAACTGGACGAGGGCCCAGGTAGACGCAGCCACCGAGTCGGTGCAAACACTCACCCCCTGAGGAGTCCGGCGTCCGCACAGCCCGTATCCGGTTCGAGCGGACGCCTGAGTCCATCAGTCGGTCCAGATCGACGTGATGATCGCGCGGACAGACTCGGGTTCGTCGATGAGCTGACGCCAGGTGAAGCGATAGACGGTCCACCCGAGGGCATGGGCACGGTTCTGTTTCTCACGGTCCCTCTGGAACGAGACGGGGTCCATGTGCCAACCCTCGCTGTCGGTTTCGATCAGTGCGCTCCGAGCCGGATAGGCGAAATCGAATCGTCCCACGAAGTCGTCCAGCGGCTCGAAGAGGCGGTACTGCGGCTGCGGCATCGGAAACGGCAGGGGCTTGATCACGGCTCTGAACAGATCCTCGAGATCGCTCTCCGTGACGGCCTTCCACATGAGGCGTTCCTCGATCAGCGGGCGGATCGTCCCGACGCCGATTCGGCCGGGTCGCGCGACCCTGGCAATGAAGCACCGTACTTGCCAGGCGGTGAAGAGTTTCTTGCGGAGCCCGGTGTCGAGGCAGCGCTCGACAATCCACGGTGGAGCAGATGCGCCAAGGTCGACAACGGTCCGAACGGCCGTCGTTACGGGAACACCATCCACCGTCACGACGTCGGACTCGACAAGGTCCTTCGATTCATGTTCGACGAACCCCGGGTGCTTCCGGCGGCGGTGTCTCGAAGTGACCACCTCGATCTCGTCCGGCCTCCTGGAGGTCAGCCCCCACAGATGCGCGGCCGTTCGGTGAGAGGCTCCCGCAGGCCCCGCCGCCGACAGGACCGACGCCACCACGCTGCGATGCCACGAGTCCTCCGATCCAGCCATCCCGTAGATGCCCGGGAAGATGGATTCATACGTGCCACGAGCGACCCTACCGTTGATCGTCGCCCGCGGAAAACCGGATGCGAGGCCCTGAGCGATCGTGAACAGCCCTCGTTGATCTCTGGCAATCGCGTTGAGGCGATGTTCTCGTTCTTCCATACCCACACCGTGCCATGAGGCGGCCCCGATGTGAATACCCTCGATCGCCATCCAGGCGTCCGGCGTCCGTACAGCTCGTATCCGGGCTGTGCGGACGCAAGAGTCCTGGGGGGGGTTAGATGAAGGCGTACACCGCGAACGCCACGAAACCCGTCAGGAGGATCACACCCTCTGTTCGTGTGATGCGTCTGCCACTGAAAGCGAAGACTCCCGCTACGAAGACCGTGCCAACCATGATCGCGAGCAGCGGGATGGTGATGTCGTACAGCTCTCCCGGACCGAGAATCGCGGCAAGGCCGATAACTCCCAATGAGTTGAAGATATTCGATCCGAGGACGTTTCCGAGAACCAGCCCCGGCTCTCGATTACGAGCGGCGGCGATGCCCGCCGCCAATTCGGGAAGGCTCGTGCCAACACCGGTAACCAGGCCAAGGAACAGGGTTGAGAGTCCGAGCTGCGCCCCCACACTGAGGACCCCGTCGAGGAGGAAATCTGCAGCGATGATCGTCACAATTAGCGCACCAACGCCGACGAGAATCTCCTTGCCGACTTTCTTGCGCCACACGTCGATGCCGGTGGTGCTCCCGGCATCGACGGAATCACCCTCATCGTCGAGACTCTCGAACACCGGACCGGGATCGCTGCTCGACCACCGAACCATGAGCCAGATCGCGACGCCGAGAAGAATGAGCAGAAGGAAACCCTCCCAGGCATCGAGCCATCCGTTGGCGAGGACCGCAGCCAGCACGGCGACGGACGCGAACATCAGGGCGCCCTCACGCTTGATGACCCGTCTTCTGGCGACGATCGGTGTGAACAACGCTGCCGCTCCGAGCACGAGAGTCACGTTCGATATGTTCGAACTGACAACGTTGCTGACAGCCAGATCGAGTTCACCCTCCAGCGCGGCGAGCGCCGAAACAACGAACTCAGGAACAGACGTTCCGAAACCCACCACGACCGCGCCGATGAATATGACGGACACGCCGAAGGCGCGCGAGATCCTCACCGCCGACTTTGCGAGCCGATCGGCGGCGTAGATGAGGGCGATCAGCCCTCCGGCGATCCTGATGACATCGAGAAGCACGGGGCCCTTTCGAGACGCTCGGATGGTAACGAGGAGTAGGAACGGACAGTCTGCCGCGCGGCGCTAATCTCGGGATTCGCATGGACCGAGACACCGAACGACTTCATAGGACCTGGCTCCACTCCGATCAACTCATCCCGAGGCGGTTCGTTCGTCCGGCGCTCGAGTTCATGCAGATGGAAGCTGCCGGTGCGATCGTCCTCCTCGCTGCCACGATCGCTGCCCTCGTTTGGGCGAACTCCGCATGGGGCGAGTCGTACTTCGAGTTCTGGGACATCCACATCGATTTCTCAATCGCCGGATTCCATTTCGATGAGTCGCTGAAGCACTTCGTCAACGACGGCCTGATGGCGATCTTCTTCTTCGTCGTCGGTCTCGAGATCAAGCGCGAGCTCGTCGTCGGCGAGTTGAACTCGGTCAAGAAGGCATCGCTCCCCGCCGTGGCCGCTCTCGGGGGAATGATCGTCCCGGCCCTCGTCTACGTCGCATTCGTCGCATCGAGCGGTCCTCCCGACGCGATCGCCGGATGGGGAATCCCGATGGCCACAGACATCGCGTTCTCTGTTGGCGTGATCGCATTGTTGTCGACGAGAGTCCCGATCGGTGCGAAGCTATTCCTCCTGGCACTTGCCATCGTCGATGACATCGGGGCGATCCTCGTCATCGCGATCTTCTACACAGATGACCTTGCCTTCACCTGGATGATCGTTGCCGTAGGAGCGATGGTGCTGATA
>JAOZMA010000043.1:8655-11829 GCA_029934555.1 Acidimicrobiia bacterium
GCGCAAGGCAGGGATACGCGCCGGCATCTTCTACCTCCCGTTGGCGCTACTCACGTGGTTTGCCTTCCTCGAGTCCGGGGTTCACGCGACCGTCGCTGGAGTCATCCTGGGTCTCATGGTCCCGGCCCGGGCCTACTACAGCGACGTGGACTTCCGACGGCGAGCAGGCTGGATTCTCGACCGCTGGGATCGGGACGCTGCCTCACCACAGGCTCACGCCCGTCTCGATCAGGATGCCATGGAGCTCGCTGTGATCGCCAAGGAATCGGTCTCACCGCTCGAACGATGGGAACACGCCCTGCACCCGTGGTCATCATTCGTGATCATCCCCCTCTTCGCCCTCGCCAACGCCGGAGTTCGGTTCGTCGGTATCGACATCGTCGCTGCCGTGACCAGTCCTGTGGCGCTCGGCGTGTCCGTTGGCCTCATCGTCGGCAAACCAGTCGGTATCACCCTCGCGACGTGGCTCGGTCTCAAGCTCAAGCTGGGTCAGTTGCCGCGCCATACGACGTTCGGCCACGTCATCGGTCTCGGTTTCCTGGCGGGCATCGGGTTCACCGTCTCTCTCTTCATCTCGGAGCTCGCCTTCCGGTCGAGTCCGGATGCCCACCTGTTCTCCGACGAGGCCAAGATCGGCATCTTCATCGGATCGATCGTGGCGGGTGTCGTCGGATACCTGTTCCTCCGCTTCTACAAGGGCGAACCACTCGAAGAGTGACGTTCGGTTCGAGGGAACAGACCGCCGACTTGCGCCGTTGAGCGAGAGAACCGATCCCCGGAGCCCTCCTCATGGCCGAACAACCAAACCCGATAAGGGTCGCCTCTTCAATCCTCCAGGCTCGTCGAACGAGTCGGCCGGAGCCATCGGGAACCGGCGCGGTGCAATCTGCCGACCTTGGACGGGTCCTCGAGTCGCTGCGTTCCGGCGGTATCGCCACACTCCCCGACGAAGCGGAGACCCTCGAGGGCTTTCGGAATCGGATGCAGACCATCGATCCGGACTCACTGTCTCGTGATGGAGCACTTGCGTTCTGGCTCAATCTCTACAACGCCGGCGCATTGGCGGTCGCATCCGATGCGTTCGAAGGCGGTGCCGCGTCCGTCCTGCGTATCCCGGGAGTCTTCGACAAACCGTGGGCGACGATCGACGGTGAGTCGCTGTCGCTGAACGATATCGAGCACGGGAAGATCCGCCGGTTCGGTGACCCCCGGATCCACGGCGCCCTCGTCTGTGGATCGGCATCCTGTCCAACACTCAGATATGAGCCGTTCGGAGAGAACCTCGACGAACAACTCGATGACCAGATGCGGTCATTCCTCGCCGGCGGCGGCGCAGCGGTTGACCGCACCACCGGAACGTTGAGGCTCTCCCGCGTCTTCCTCTGGTACGGAGGCGACTTCACCCGTCCGCACCGGATGCCGACGTGGATCCCCGCCCGCAAAGAGGCTCTCTCACGAATCGTCGCCGGGTGGCTCCCGGAAGCCGACGCCGGGTGGGTGATCGATTCGTCACCGAAGGTCGAGTATGTGCCCTACGACTGGGGTCTGGCCTGCTCCATCGCCTGACGGCGCGTCCCGAATACGAACGCCCCGATGGCCATCACGGCTGCAATCACGTCGAACGGCAATACGTATCGGGCCAGCGCTGCCGAGTCGACGATCCACTCGCCTTCCGGACCGAATCCGACGACGTCGAGATACCGCCATATCGACCAGACGCAGATGATCGCGAGCACGGTGCCCGCCGTGGCGGCCGCGGGAAGGCGCCACGCCCGGTAGACCCCGATCACGAGGGCTGCACCGGCCCAGGCGATGTCGAGAGCGGAGAGCAGTTGGAGGAACTGGAGAGAGGGTGGGTAGCGCAGTGTCGCTGAAGATGCGAGCGTCACCAGACCGACCATCCCGGTAACGAGGAACACCACTGAGATGCCGGAAGCAGCCAATCGCCAGAACGGCGACCATGGCTGCCCTTCGAACCAGTCGTTGCCGGCGAACGGTATGAGGCGGACCGCGGCGATCAGACCCAGGAGAACGAGCGCCGCGAGGTGGACGATGACGATGGTGAACGGAGGGGGCGACCAACGGACGAGAAGGAGCAGCACAGATCCAACGAGGCCGATCGCTAGGAACGGCACGATCGCCAGGACCGTTCTCTCCATCGGGGTGTTTGTTCGGATCGGTCCGCTGGTCAAAACAGCGTCGTCCGGTGCCCGGCCCGGGCCGTGGCTATCCGTTTCTCCGCAAGAGCGGCGTACTCCGGATCGGTGTCGTAGCCGACGTAGTGCCGGTCGGTCTGCACCGCAGCGATCGCCGTCGAACCGGACCCCAGGAACGGGTCGAGCACAAGGTCTTCCTTGAATGTGTACAACTCGATGAGACGGCGGGGCAGTTCGGTCGGGAAAGGAGCGGGATGTCCGACTCTTCGCGCCGACTCCGGGAGAATGTCCCACACGGACATCGTCGCCTCGAGGAAGTCTTCCTTCGAGATCGTGTCATCGCCTTTCCGTTCTCGTCGGAACGACTCCTTCGACGCGACGATCACGTACTCGTGGACATCGCGGAGTGTCGGATTCTTCGCCGACTGCCACGACCCCCAGGCGGTCGATCCCCCTGCCGCCTTGGCCTTCTTCCAGATGATCTCGCCGCGCAGCAGGAACCCGATCTCTGTGAGAAGCACGCCAACGAGGTGATTGAGCGGTAGATACGGTTTGCGTCCGAGGTTCGCCACGTTCACGGCGACGCGCCCTCCCGGCTCGAGGACGCGATACGTCTCGGTGAACACCCGTCGGAGAAGGTCCAGGTACTCCTCGAGACCGAGATCTTCGTCGTAGTCTTTCCCGACGTTGTACGGCGGCGAGGTCACCATGAGCGCGACGCAGTTGTCGGGGAGTTGGTTCATCGACTCGGAGGATTGCACGAAGACCTGGTCGAGCACGTTGGCCGGCGCGTCACGTACCTCGCCGACTTCCCCCGGCTCCGGGGTCCGCGTCATGCGCCGTGCGTAGTAGGCGGAAGAGTCGTGACTCTCCCGTTTCCCCACGCCGAAGCTCGCTGTGCTGGTCGCCATCCGTTGGCCTCCTGGAGGCAACGGTAGTTGTAGAACTCCCCAGTGAGGCGGACCCGGCTACTCCACCACTCGAACGTAGCTGCCGAGGACCCAGAGGTCGGCACACG
>JAOZMA010000304.1 GCA_029934555.1 Acidimicrobiia bacterium
ATCGCGATCTCGGATGCAATTGCGCCCTGCGAGCTCGCTGGTGCCTCCCTGCTCGAGAGCACACCCCTGCCAGTCGTCGCAAGCTCCTCGAGTCCCCCCGCCGATGCGTCGGGGGGACAGAAGAGGGGCCCTCTGCGTATGTGTCCCGTGGATTGAGGCTGAGGGGGTGGAAGAGAAGCGACGGCGCCGTACCTGGCGACCTCGAACTGTCAGTTGATGACGAGGTTCACGAGGTTCGGCGGGCGGGCGATGATTTTGCGGACCTCACCCTTGGTGAGCCACTCCTGGATGCGTTCCGAGGCCATCGCTGCGGCAATGGCGGTCTCCTCGTCGATGTCCGGTGAGACCTCGACGCGGTCCCGTACCTTGCCGTTCACCTGCACGACAAGGGTCACCGTCTGATCGGCGGCAACCTCCGGATCCGCCTCCGGCCACGACTGGAGATGGATGCTCTCAGCGTTGCCGCGCTGTGACCAGATCTCCTCGGTGACGTGCGGGGCGATCGGGGCCAGCAGCACGAGCAGGAGGTCGACGGCTTCGTTCCACGCCTCGAGTGAGACCGCGGTCGTTCGTCGAGCCTCGAGCAGGTCGTTGCGGAGAGTCATCAACGCGGCGATGGCGGTGTTCCACTTGAACGCCTCCATGTCGCGATCCACTTTGGTGATCGTCTGATGGGCTGCGCGGCGGAGTGCAAGCGACGCGTCAGCCGAGACTGTTCCGGGCTCGTATTCGGTGGTTCCGATCTTCCAGACGTCCTCGATGAACCTGCGGGCACCTGAGATGCCACGCGAGTCCCATGGTCCGCCCTTCTCCCAATCGAACGCGAACATCAAGTAGAGGCGGACCGTGTCGGCGCCGTAGCGCTCGACCAGTTCGTCCGGATTCACGGTGTTGCCCTTGGATTTCGACATGCGTTGTACTTCGAGATAGTGACGCAGTTGGGTGACGTCGTTGATTCCGTCGATGCCGGGTACCTCGACCTCGGCATCTTCCGGCACCTCGACGGTGACCATGTGATCGGCAGTCTGCACCTGGAGCGTCCGTTCGGTACGACGGATGAGCTCACCGACGACGGGACCGGCATCGGAGGCGGCATGGTCATCGACACGGATCGATTCTGCGACGAAGCGACCGTCGACCCACTCACCAGCAACGACCAGGCGATCACCGGGACGCTCCTCACCCAGGATCTGACCCTGGTTCCTGGACTGCGTCATCGGCTCATCGAAGAGACCCTCAGGGTCGCGACCGTGGGCACGCATGGCCGTCTCGGTGTCGGCGAACACGCCGACGTCTCGCATGGCCTTGGTGAAGAACCGCGTGTAGAGGAGATGCATCGTCGCATGCTCGGCGCCGCCCGTGTATGTGTCCACGGGCAGCCAGTACGCCGCCTCGTCCGGGTCGAACGCCGAAGCGTCGTAGTGCGGGGAGAGATACCGGTACGGATACCACGATGAACACATGAACGTATCCAAAGTGTCGCTGTCGCGGCGGGCCGGGTTGCCGTCCGAATCGACGGTGGCCAGGAATGCCTCATCGGTGGCCAACGGACTCGGGCCACCGGTGAACTCCGGTGCCTCGGGGAGCAAGACGGGTAGATCCGGCGCCGGTTCGACCGTCCCATCGGCCCGATAGATCATCGGGATGGGTGCGCCCCAGTAACGCTGGCGGGAGATGAGCCAGTCCCTCATTCGGTAGTTGATGGCCTCGGTCCCCGCGCCGTGTTCCTCGAGCCAGTCGATCGCGGCAGCGACTGACGGGTTGGCTCTGCCCTTGGCATCGGTCGTGACGACACCGTCGATCGGACCGCTGTCGACCATCGTGCCGGGTCCGATGTACGCCGCCTCCATGGTGTCGCCGTTGAGGCGGTCCCCACCTTTGGGGCGGATCACCGGCGCGATCGGGAGGCCGAACTGCCGCGCGAATTCAAAGTCTCGCTGATCGTGGGCCGGCACGGCCATGATCGCGCCCGAGCCGTAGGACAGGAGTACATAGTCGGCGACCCAGACCGGTATGCGTTGTTCGTTGACAGGGTTGATCGCGTACCCACCGGTGAAGACGCCGGTCTTCTCCTTGTCGGTCTGCATGCGCTCGAGTTCTGACTGTGCGGCAGCCGCGACCCGATACTCGTCCACTGCAACACGATGCTCCTCGGTCATCAGCGTGTCGACGAGCGGGTGCTCGGGGGCAAGGACCATGAAGGTGGCACCCCACAACGTGTCGGGTCTGGTCGTGAATACGGGAACCTCATCGCCGGTCTCCATCTCGAAGATGACCTCGGCGCCTTCTGACCGTCCGATCCAGTTCGTCTGCATGGCCTTGACGGGCTCCGGCCAGTCGATGCCGGTGAAGTTGAGCAGCTCGTCCGCGTAATCGGTGATCGAGAAGAACCACTGCTCCATCTTCTTCTGGATGACCGGTTGACCCGTGCGCTCGTCTTTGCCGTCGATGACTTGCTCGTTGGCGAGGACCGTCTGGAGAGTCGGTGACCAGTTGACGATCGCTTCGCCGCGATAGGCGATCCCTCCCTCGTAGAAGCGACGGAAGAGCCACTCGGTCCACTCGTAGTACTCCGGGTCACACGATACGGCCTCGCGCTCCCAGTCGATCATGGCGCCCATCGAACGGATCTGAACACGCATGCGTTCGATGTTGCTCCACGTCCACTCGGCCGGGTGAATATTGCGTTGAACAGCGGCGTTCTCCGCGGGGAGCCCGAAGGCGTCGAAACCCATGGGGAAGAGGACGTTGAAGCCCTTCATCCTCATGTAGCGGGCCCTGGCATCGGATGGGGTCATCGCATACCAATGGCCCATGTGGAGATCACCGGAGGGGTATGGGAGCATGGTGAGGGCGTAGTGCTTGGGCCGGTCCCAATCGACAACGGATCGATAGAGGCCCTCGGCCTCCCATCGCTCCTGCCATTCCCGTTCGGTCTTCTGATGGTCGTAGTCCATATTCCTGTTCCGGTGAGGTGAAGGCGTAATGG
>JAOZMA010000044.1 GCA_029934555.1 Acidimicrobiia bacterium
TGGCGCAGGGATTCGAGGTGTTGCCTGTGTTCACGATCTGGGTGAAGGTGCGAGCGGGGCTCTCTGACATTCTCCACCACGCAGTGGGGGAGATGCCCGGCAGGGTAGAGGGGGTGTTTTGCCAGAGGGGGTTCGGCGGTACCGTCGATCTGGGATACGGACGCCTCCCTGGGAATCTACCGGTGCCCCCCCTGCTCGAGAGCACCCCCCTGCTTCGTCGCTGCGCTCCTCGCGTCCCCCCGCCGATGCGTCGGGGGGACAGGAGAAGTGGGGTCTTTCTCACCTTAGACACCGTGGATTGAGGCTGAGGGTCAGGAAGAAGACCAGGGAGGAAGAGGACCGGGGGCCAGGACCGGGTTGGCAGCGGTCGCCGTACTCGGTCGTCGGTAGAAGGCCCCCCCTGCTTCGTCGCAAGCTCCTCGCGTCCCCCCGCCGATGCGTCGGGGGGACAGGAGAAGGGGGCTTCTGTCGCCGCACCAACCGTGGATTGAGGCGAACGAGGGGCAATCCGGTCGTTGCTCGACCCGGAACGTCCAACACCACGCGTCCGTATCGGACCGCACGGGCGGGTACGCTTGACCCATCAAGGCGAGGTGGATGAAAGCGAGTTCGAACAACACATGTGCCGCCGGCGGAGGGGCGTTCTACGGCCTGGGTATCTTCGGAGCCTTCGTGTATTTCTGGCAGCAGGCAGATACGTTCTGGGAGTACGTGTTCTCCTTCTTTCAGGGCATCTTCTGGCCAGCATTCATGGTGTACGAGGTATTCGCTGCCCTCGGTGGTTGACCATCCGTATCGGTACGCCGCGGTACGCGACACTTCCGCGTGAGTACTCGGTGGGTCAGGAGATGGCAGCGACAGCCTCCCCGGTCACGATCGTGCACGTCGGAGAAGGACTCACGCAGGGTGACGAGGGATACAGCACCTACCGATGCTCAGCATCTCCGCTACTCCCGCAGAGGCGTCCTAACCTGCAACGATGCACGAATCTCCCGCTCTCGAGGCCGTTGCCGAATCCGGGGTCGACTATCGGATCGTCCGGTTCGAACCCGCTCGGGATCTCGCCGAGGCGGCCGAACGCCGGGGCACGACGGTCGACCGCATCCTCAAGACGATGGTCGTGCGGACGGGCGAGGGCGCCTACGTCATCGTGCTCGTACCCGGCGACCGGGTCATCGACTGGGCCGCGCTGCGTGAGCATCTCGGTCTCCGGCGGCTCACACTCGCGGATGCCGACCAGGCATTCGAAGCGACCGGATACCGGAGGGGCACGATCACCCCGTTCGGCGTGGCACCCACCCTGGACGTGCTCGTCGATGCAGACGTAACTGGCAGGGGTGAGGTATCCGTCGGGGCAGGCGTCCCGGGTACGGCGATCCACCTCGATGTCGACGACCTGATCGCTGCGGTCGGAGCGATCCCCGCACACATCACGAAGTCTGCTGAAGGGTCCTGATGAGCTCGATTCTCTGGTTCCATCAGAACTGGGTCTACGTCGCGCTCGGAGCGACGGGCCTTGTCGGTATCTGGGGTCTCGGCCTTGCTGCACTCCGCCGGCCTCCCGGTCGAGCATTCGGGATCGGTGCCGGTATCGCCATCGTCGCCATCCTCATCCAGGTCGTGGCCGGAACCGCGCTCTACATGTATGGGCTCAGACCGTTGAACGGATTTCACGTCTTCTACGGCGTGGTCATTGCCGTCACATTGAGTCTCGCCTACGTGTATCGGGCGCAGTTGGCTCGCCACCCGGCGTTGGCGTATGGGTTGTTGCTGCTCTTCGTGATGGGCCTCGGATTCCGGGCCTGGTCCAACGTGTCATGATCCGTCCTCTATGATTCTCCGCTGAGAGGAAGGGTTCTCATGTTGCTGAAGGGGAAACGACTGGTGATCACGGGTGTGCTCACCGATGGATCGATAGCGTGGCATGTCGCCCGGATCGCGCAGGAAGAGGGAGCCGAGATCGTGCTCACCGGATTCGGGCGTGCGATCCGTCTCACCCAGCGCTCAGCGAACCGGCTTCCCGACCCTCCGCCCGTCCTGGAACTCGACATCAACGATCCGGACCACATGGAGGCGATCGTCGTCGACCTCGACGAACGATGGGGTGCCGTCGACGGAGCCCTTCACGCGATCGCGTTCGCCCCGGGAGATGCCCTCGGCGGGAACTTCCTCGATACGCCTCCCGACTCCGCCGCCGCCGCGTTCCTGACGTCGGCTTTCTCCTACAAGACACTGGCCAACGGCCTGCTGCCGCTGATGCGCAATGCAGGAGGCGGTGCGCTCGTCACCCTCGATTTCGACAACTCGCTGGCTTGGCCCTCCTACGACTGGATGGGGGTCTCGAAGTCCGCACTGCAGTCAGTGACTCGCTACCTCGCCCGGTACCTAGGCGATGACGGAATCAGGGTCAACGCCGTGTCGGCCGGTCCGCTTGCGACGGTCGCTGCGAAATCGATTCCGGGAATCGAAGAGTTCATCGACGCCTGGCATGAACGCGCTCCGTTGCCGTGGGACATCCAGGATCCAGAACCGGTCGCTCGCATGGTGTGTGTACTCCTTTCGGACTGGGCACCGTCGACGACAGGCGAGATCGTGCACGTCGACGGCGGGTTTCATGCCATGGCGATGGCTCGCCCGAGCGACGAATCTTGACTTCCGCATTGCCATCCGAAGATCGACCTCGTCGGTAATCTGCGCACATGTCCCGTGTCCTACTCCTGTTTGGAGGCCGTTCGGCCGAGCACGAAGTGTCGTGCACATCGGCTGTGGCCATCTACGACGCACTCGTCGAGGCCGATCACCGTATCGTCCCCGTCGGGATCGATCGAGCCGGTGAGTGGTGGGTCGTTGATCCCGCACGTCGTCCGTTTCGGGCCGAAGGGCGACCCGCCGCGTTCCGCCTGCCCGACGGTCGACTCCTTGCCGGAGACGACGACGTCGGGTACGACGTGGTGTTCCCTGTCCTTCACGGTCCGTACGGCGAAGACGGCACCATGCAAGGCGTCTTCGAGATAGCGGGGAAGCCGTATGTCGGTTGTGGGGTGCTCCCGTCGGCACTTGCGATGGACAAGGACATCGCGAAGCAGATCTTCGAAGCGGCAGGCATCCCTACATCGCGGTGGCGCGTCGTGAGAGGCGCCGACTATCGGTCCGACCCTGCAGGCACCGTCACAGCCCTCGTGAAGTACCTCGGGTCTCCCGTCTTCGTGAAACCTGCCGAACTCGGATCGTCGGTCGGCATCAGCAAGGCTGATACACCGGAGGAGATCGAAGACGCGATCGATAAGGCGCTGCGCCATGGAGACAAGGTCGTTGTCGAGGAGTTCATCTCGGGTCGCGAGATCGAGGTCGCCGTTCTCGAAGGACCTCGAACGGCTGTGCCCGGCGAGGTGCATTCGGCGGGGGACTGGTACGACTACGACTCGAAGTACGAGGATGATGCGAGCGATTTCGAGGTGCCGGCGAGGCTATCCGATCGGCGCATCGCCGAAGTTCGTGCACTCGCCGCCAGAGCGTTCGAAGCGATCGAAGGAAGAGGCCTTGCCCGTGTGGACTTCTTCCTCGAGGAGAACGGACGTGGCTTCCTCATCAACGAGGTGAACACCATGCCGGGATTCACGCCGATCTCCGGATTCCCGAAGATGTGGACAGGGACCGGGATGACCTACGCCGAGCTCTGCAACGAGCTAGTAGAACTCGCCCTCGCCGACTCGTAGCAGCAGTCAGCAGCGTACGGAGTACGGACTACTGACTACTGACTACGGAGTACGGACAACGCAGCAGTCCTAGAGCCTGATGACCGGACAGGTCAATGTGCGAACGATGCCTTCTACCGGCTGGACCGAGGTCACGACCAGTTGGCCAAGTGCATCGACATCTGCGGCCTCAACGAGCACGATGACGTCGTAAGGGCCGGTCACGGCCTCAGTTGAGATCACGCCCGCCAAACCGCGGATGGTCCCTGCAACGTCGGCGGCACGGCCGGTGTCGGTCTGGATCAGTATGTACGCTCGAACCACGGTTCTCTCCTCACGTCGTGAGCACAGTGTACAGACTCAAAAGAGGACAGGGGGCGGGTGGAAGTAGATCAGTAGACCAGTAGATCAGTAGATCAGTAGACCAGTAGATCAGTAAGACCTTTCACCGAGTACCGAGTACCGACTGCGCAGCAGTCTCAGTATCCGTCTGCGCCGAAGCGGAGATCGCGGGCGTAGAGGCGGCCGTCGTCCTCGTCGGTTTCGAAGATGACCCGCTGGCCTTGGCGGAGCATGCGGAACATGGAGCCGTCGAGCGAGCCGGGACGGAGATAGACCTCGGAGCGATCGTCGTCTCGCATGATCACGCCAACCCCGGACTTGGGATCGTAGATCTTGACGAAACCCTGCACGGCGTCAGACCTTTTCGATCTTGCCGGCCTTGATGCACGACGTGCAGACGCGAATGCGCTTGGAGTTGCTTCCGTCGCGAACGCGAACGCGTTGGATGTTGGGGAGCCACCGACGACTGGAACGCTTGTGGGAGAAGCTGACTTGCTTGCCGAACCACGGTTCTTTGTCGCAGATTTCACACCGATATGACATGTGGGGGGAACCTCCTGAGGTGACATGGGAGGCTAGCAGTCTCCCGAGTACAACGATCTTGGATCTCTGAAGCGCCATCATGGTGTCGTGAACACCAGCAGCGACCAGACCCCGGGGCGATCACTAGCGTACTTGCTCAGCGACGTGCCGATCGATCGAGTCAAGGGCGTCGGTCCCAAGACCGCGAAGAAGCTGACCGACGCGGACATCGGGTCGGTCGGGCAGCTGCTGCTCCATGTTCCGCGCCGGTACCTCGACCGTTCGCAACTCTTCGACCTGTCGTCGGTTCCACTTGGTGAGGAGGTGACGGTCGGCGGTGTCGTGCAGCAGGTCTCCAGCCGACGGATTTCGGGGAGACGAACGATGATCCAGGCGACGATCGGAGACGGAACGAGCACCCTCAAAGCCGTTTGGTTCAACCCGTATCTGCGGATCCGGGAGGGCGAAGAAGTAGCGCTGTCAGGGAAGGTCGAGAGGTTCGGACGGTCCCTCCAGATGAAGTCTCCGGATCTCGACCGGCTCGGTGGCGAGGATTCGCTCGTGACGGGACGAATTGTCCCTGTGCATCCGAGCGTTGGAAGATTCACACCCTTCAAGTTCCGCTCAGCGATAGACAACGCCTTGCGACGCTCGCGGCCGATCACGGAGGTCATCCCTGAGGACATACTGAGTCGATTGGGTCTCATCGGCCGGGACGAAGCGTTCTCGAGTGTGCACTTCCCACAGGACCTCGAGGATGCCGACCGTGGTCGCCAACGGCTCATCTTCGACGAGTTCCTCCGTATCCAGATGGCCCTCAAGACACGGGCACACGATGACTTCGAATCGCAGAAGGGTGTGTCCAACTCGGTGAAGGGCGACCTCTATCACCGGTTCATCGCCGCACTCCCGTACCGACTCACGGCAGATCAGGGCAAGGCGATCGAGGAGATTCTCGGTGACATGGAGGACCCCACACCGATGCACCGGCTCCTGCAAGGTGAGGTTGGTTCGGGGAAGACCGTGGTGGTGATCCTTTCGCTCCTGACGTCTGTCGAGAGCGACCACCAGGGAGCCGTGATGGCGCCAACCGAGGTGCTCGCAACGCAGCACTATCTCGGAACCGAACTCGCTCTGGATGACGCCGGTCTTGCACCTCCGATCCTGGACATCGGTGAGAGCGAAACGCCGTCGCTCTTCCACACCGAGTCGATGGCGACACGAGGCGTGCGAATCGGACTCTTCACTGCGAGCAAGGTGACAACCAATTTCGTGTTCGGTGACATCTCTCGCACCATGGGGCTCGAATGGCTCCGGGACGGGACCATCGACATCGCGTTCGGCACGCAGGCGTTGATCCAATCCGACGTCAACTTCCGCTCTCTTGGCATCGCGGTGGTCGATGAGCAGCACCGATTCGGTGTCGAGCAGCGGGTCGTGCTTCGCGACAAGAACGACGGCGAGGGTGTCCCCGATCTTCTCCTGATGACGGCAACGCCGATCCCGAGGACGCTCGCGATGGCCGCGTACGGCGATCTGAAGCTCTCGACGATCGTGGAGATGCCGTCCGGACGCACCGACGTCCTGACGGAAGCGGTCCCGGAATCCGCCGACGCGGAGATCGATCAGCGCATCCTCGACGCGGTGGGTGCGGGGAGGCAGGTATTCGTCGTCTGCCCTCTCGTCGATGATTCCGACAAGATCGACGCGACATCAGCTACCGCTGAGTTCGCGAGGCTGGAAGCGGCGCTTCCCGACGTCCGGTGCGAATTGATCCACGGTCAGATGAGATCCGACGACAAAGCGGCGGTGATGCACAGGGTCAGAGCCGGGGACGTCGACGTCCTGGTATCGACCACCGTGATCGAGGTCGGCATCGACGTGCCGAATGCCACGCTCATGGTGATCCGCAACGCCGATCGATTCGGTCTGAGCCAACTCCACCAACTCCGGGGGCGCGTTGGCAGAGGGGAGTATGCCGGTGCCTGTCTGCTGTCGGCCGATCCCGCCACTCCAGATGGCGAACGGAGAATCGAAGCGATGGTCGAATCGAATGATGGATTCGAGCTTGCGAAGATCGATCTTGAGATCCGCGGTCAGGGAACCGTGTTCGGCGGCACACAGTCGGGTGCAGCCGATCTGCGTCTGGGCGATATCCTCCGCGACCACGAACTCTTGACGAGTGCACACGATGTCGCCGAACAGGCTGTGAAGGCCGATCCGAACAGCCCGTTCGTCGAGGCCCTGATGCACGAGGCTGCAATGCTGTTCGGCGATTCGGCAGAATGGCTCACGAGGAGTTGAGATGAGGATCATCGCGGGAGAAGCGAAGGGACGTCGTCTTGCGGCGCCGCGTTCCGGCACGCGACCGTTCACCGGCCGGGCGAAGGAGGCTGTGTTCTCGTCACTGCACAGTCGCGTCGGTGGTGCTGCAGTGCTCGACCTCTTCGCCGGTAGCGGATCGCTCGGACTCGAAGCCCTGAGCCGGGGAGCAGAGTCAGCCGTTTTCGTCGAGCAAGATCGCCACGCCGTAGCGGTGCTCACTGCCAACGTCGACGCCGTCAACCTCGGTGGCACCATCGTGCGACGCGACGTCGCAGCCTTCCTGCAGCGTGACGGTGGCACGTATGACCTCGTCTTCGTCGACCCTCCGTATGCGTTCGAAGATCGGGACGTTGAGAGCGTCCTGGGGCTCATCTCTCGGCGCATATCAGACGAGGGAACGGTCGTGCTCCATCGGCGATTTGGGGGAACGGCACCGGAATCCGATAACCTGCAGTGCACCGACCGGCGACGGTACGGTGACAGTGAGATCTGGATCTTCGAAAAGGAGCAGTTGTGACGGTGGCGCTCGTCCCGGGTAGTTTTGATCCGCCGACCAACGGACACCTCGACGTCATCGAACGGTGCGCCGGGATCTTCAGCGACGTGGTCGTCGGGATCATCAAGAATCCTTCGAAGACCTACCTCTTCGATGAAGCCGAACGGACCGTGATGCTGACCGATCTCTGTTCGGATTGGAAGAACGTGCGAATCGGATCGTTCGGTGGACTCCTCGTCGACTACGCCGAGCAGGTTGACGCCGACGTCGTCGTCAAGGGGTTGCGGGCGATCACCGACTTCGACTACGAGTTCCAGATGTCACAGATGAACCGCCACTTGTCCGGGATCGTCACGTTGTTCGTGGCGACGAAACCTGAGTACGGCTACCTGTCGTCTTCGTTGGTCAAGGAGGTGTACCGCCTCGGTGGAGCGGTCGATTCCCTTGTACCGGCGAGCGTCGCCGCCGCGTTGAAGGAGCGTTACGCATGACCATGGAACATCCCGACCATCCCCAACCGCCGCCGCCCGTTCCTGGTCGGCTCCTCGACTCGATCGAGAACCTGATGATCGAGATCGAGAACGCGCGGCAAGTTCCACTGTCGAACAGCGTGATGATCAACCAGGATGAGATCCTCGATGAGCTTGCAGGGATACAGAGCTCCCTGCCGGAGGAGCTCCGTGCTGCGCGCTGGATGGTGCGCGAACGCGAGGCCTATATCACTCGAACGAACGAGAAGGCCCGTGAGGTGCTCGCCGACGCGAAGCGCCGGTCCGAGCAGCTGGTCGCGGAGTCCTACATCGTCCAGGAGGCCGTTGAGGAAGCGAACACCCTCGTCCGCAACGCCGAAACCGAAGCCAGGAGGATCCGTCTCGAATCGGAGGACTTCGCTGAACGGCATCTCGCGGAAGCCGAACAGGTACTCGCCGAGCTCCTCCGCTACGTGACGGAGGCCAGAGCCGAGCTTCACCGGACGCTCCCGGCGCAGCCGGAAGCCCCGACAAGCCAGTAGTCCGTAGTCCGTAGTCCGTACCGGGCACCTGGTTGTCGGCAGGGAGAAGATGAACCACATGATTTCCAACAATCGTCCCATACGGACTACGGACTACGGGCTACGGACTACGTGTCAGCCATGATCCGTTCTCCGTTCCTTGTTGACGTTTCTGATCTTCTGGGTCGGGACGTTCCTGCTCGTCCTGTGGTCATCGACGTTGTCGTCGACTGGGCGCTGGAGATGAGCAAGATCCTGGCCGACCCACCCCTGGTCGCGGACCTCTCCTTCTCACCGCTGCCCGGCGGAATCCTCGTGCGAGGCGAGGTCTGCTACGCCGTCGAGCACACGTGTCGGCGCTGCCTTACCGACTTCATCGATGACGGCTGCAGCCCGATCGCCGGACTGTTCGAGGTCGATCCCGGTGAGGCTGCATATCCGATCGAAGGCACCACGATCGACCTGGAACCCTTCCTCCGCGATGAGACACTGCTCGGCCTGCCACTGCTCCCGGTCTGCGAGGAATCTTGCGAGGGAGTTGTGACTACAACAGGAATAGACTTGAATACCGACCCCCCGGGCGATTCGGACGCCACCGGCTCACCGTTCGCTGTGCTGCGCGACCTTCTCCCGCCCGAGGACTGACGAAACAAACGAGGTTCCTGATGGCCGTCCCAAAGAAGAAGATGTCGCGGTCCCGCACCCGCCAGCGCAAGGCGCATTGGAAGGTGTCCAGCCCCACATTGGCCACGTGCTCGCAATGTGGCGCCATGCACATTCCGCACCGCGTGTGCCATGAATGCGGTAGCTACAACGGCCGCGAGATCATCGCAGAAGCCTGACGACGCGATGGCGAGAGTCGTCGTTGATGCGATGGGCGGTGATCACGCCCCCGGCGAGATCGTTCGTGGCGCGATCGACGCAGCCGCCCAAGGCGTCGACGTGGTGCTCGTCGGCGATCGATCGCAGATCGTTCCCATCCTCGAGCAGTTCGATGCAGATCTTCCCATCGTTCATGCCGATGAAGTCATCGAGATGCATGAGGATCCGGCGCGTGCCGTGCGCCAGAAGAAGGACTCCTCGATCATGGTGGCGGCGCGCCTCGTCAAAGAGGGCGAAGCCGAGGCCGTGATCTCCGCCGGTTCGACCGGCGCCGCTCTCGCAGCAGCGGCGTTCGTGATCGGCCGGCTCAAGGGGGTCTCACGACCGGCGATCGCATCTGTGTTCCCCTCCCGTGAAGTCGTGCTCGACGTTGGTGCCAATCTCGACGTCCGGCCTCTCAACCTCGCCCAATTCGGCGTGATGGGAAGCGCGGTAGCGAAGGTCTTTCTCGATATCGAGGAACCAGGAGTCGGCCTGCTCAACATCGGTGAAGAGGCAGGCAAGGGGAGGGAGCTCGAGAAGGAGACCTACGTGCTCCTCGCCGAAACCGAAGGGATCAACTTCGTAGGAAACGTCGAAGGCCGCGACCTCGGACGGAACCGTGCCGACGTCTTCGTCACCGACGGCTTCACAGGGAACGTTCTCCTCAAGACCGGTGAGGGAACGAGCCGCGCCATGTTCCGGTTTCTCCTCGAAGCGATGCAGCCGGAGAAGTACCAGGCGGCGCTCGCCGAGCTCATGCCCGCGTTCATGGAGCTTCGCCAGATGATCGACCCGGAAAGCACCGGAGGGGCCCATCTGGTCGGCACGAAGGGCGTCGTGGTCATCGCCCATGGGGCTAGCTCGCATCGTGCGATCGCCAACGCCGTCGTGATGGCATCCGAAGGTGCCGAGCACGGCCTCGTCGAACTGATCGCAGACGGTATCGGACGCGCTCGCGGATGAGTGGCACGCTGCCCGAGCCTCGAGACGCCGCCGAATTCCTCGAAGATGCGCTCGACTACCGGATCGGCAACGAGGTGCTACTCGCCACGGCCCTCACCCACGGCTCATACGCCTCGGAGCATCCGGGTGCGACTGACTACCAGCGACTCGAGTTTCTCGGTGATGCCGTGCTCGAGGTCACGGTCACGCGGTACATCTACGAGCAGTTCCCCGAAGCGACCGAGGGGGAGATGACGCTCATCCGAGCGGGTGTCGTGGCCGAACCTGCTCTGGCTTCTGTCGCACGCGAGTGGGGCGTCCCGGGACTGGTCAGGCTCGGACGCGGAGAAGAGATCACCGGGGGCAGGGACAAGAACTCGATCCTCTCCGACATCGTCGAGTCGCTACTGGCCGCTGTCTATCTCGATGCCGGTATCGAGACCGTGGAGCAGATCGTGCACAGGCACTGGGCCCCGATGATCGCCGAGAGGGCAGGGACTCCCGGAGGCCGCGACCACAAGACGCGGCTGCAGGAGCTACTCGTCGCAGATGGACGGGATGTCGAGTACACCGTCACCGAGACCGGACCGCAGCATGCCAGGCAGTTCACGGCGACGGCCCGGTCGTCGGGCGGCGACCTGGCAACCGGAACCGGTACGTCGAAGAAGCGAGCCGAACAGGATGCGGCCAGGCTCGCCCTGGAGGGCTTTGCCGGTACTCCGTAATCCGTAGTCCGTAGTCCGTAGGGGTCCGTATCTGCCTTGCTCGCGACTCGCGACTGGTGACTGGCGTCTCCCCATAACTTCAACCATGTAATTCGCGCTGGTATGCTCGTGAACTGTGCTGCTGAAGAAACTCACGCTCGTTGGCTTCAAGTCGTTCGCCGACCGAACTCGTCTCGAGTTCGATGCCGGGGTGAACGTCGTGGTCGGACCGAACGGTTCGGGCAAATCCAACCTGCTCGATGCCATCGCCTGGGTGATGGGGACACAGGCCACCAGCGCGCTTCGCACCGAGAAGATGGAAGACGTCGTGTTCGCAGGTACGGCGACACGACCGGCCGTGTCTCGTGCCGAGGTGTCGCTCACCTTCGACAACAGCGACGGATTCCTTCCGATCGACCTCAACGAGATCACCATCACCCGTCGGCTCTACCGGGATGGAACCTCCGAGTACGAGATGAACCGGACATCGTGCAGGCTCCTCGACATCCAGGAGCTGCTCTCCGACGGTGGCGTCGGGCGTCACCAACACGTTCTCGTCTCCCAGGGACAGATCGGTTCGGTCCTCGTCGCTCGACCGGACGAACACCGCGCGGTGATCGAGGAAGCAGCGGGCATCACCAAGCACCGGAGCCGTCGTGACCGGGCGATCCGCAGACTCGGTTCGACCGATCAAGACGTCGACCGCCTCAACGACATCCTCTCCGAGAAGCGCCGGGCGCTTCGACCTCTGAAACGTCAGGCGAACGCTGCGGCCCGGCATGGATCGGTCAAGTCTGAAGCGAAGGCACTCCGGCTCTGGCTCGGTGCCGAGGCCATCCGTGATCTCCGATCCCGGGACGCCAAGGTCACGGCTGAACAGCGAACCCTCTCCGAGGCGCTCGCGACCGAA
>JAOZMA010000045.1 GCA_029934555.1 Acidimicrobiia bacterium
CGGATCACGACGGAGAGCGACGCCCCTGTCGTCGTTGCCGTGACCTCGGCGTCGGGCATCAGGTCGTGTGCGATTCGAAGGGCGTCATCCGGATCGCCGTAGCGAGCTCCTTGTTGTGCTGCATATGACGCAACCTCGGATGCCTCGGCCGAAGCAGCTCCTAGACGACCGACCGTCACGATGACCTGGCTGATCATGAGCACGAACACGAAGCCGATGGCCAGGGTTCCGATCAGGGCGGCACCGCGTTCGCTCCTCATGGTGGAACCACCAGAGGCGCAGTCGACGCAGCGTTGATGGTGATCGGGATCAGATCCGGGCCGGGTGGTAACCACCGTATGGCAGCCCGTGCGGTGATGCCGACACCATCGGACACGATGACCGCGTTCACACTGGAAGCTCCCGGCACGATCCGGACGAGCTCGCTTTCGAGCCGGACCGTCTCGACACCGAGATCACCCCCGGGCCGTCCCGCTCGTCGTGCAGCAGCAGCTACCGCTGTCTGGGCGGTGTCGCGGGCGACTACGACGAAAGCGACCTGCGTGACGATCACGATCAGCAGGAAGATGACGGCGGTCGCTGCAAGCGACTCGACGATCACCGACCCTCGGTCTACGAGAAGAACCCTGTCATCTGAGCCACGATGCTCGACCAAACGTCGGCAGTCGCACTGCGAACCATGGGCAACAGCATCGCTATCACCAGTACCGCGATGGTCGCCAGGCCCAGCCACTCGACGGTGGTTGCACCTCGTTCTTCGTTCCACATGTTCATCCCCTTTCCTATGGGTCCCCCGCAAGGCTTCTCAGGCCGACGAGGGTTGGATAGAGCAAGAAGAGCAGCGTTACCGGCACCATCAGGGCGAGGACCGGGCCGTATGTCGTGAGGGCTCTTCGGCCGCCCTCGGCGGTCAGATCACGGGCAAGCGCTGCCCGATAGTCCGTGCCGAGGTCCCCGAGGGCATCGGCGAGACGGCCCCCTGTGTCGTGGGCATGCGCGAGGAGCGTGTAGAGCCGGGCGGCCTCAGGGTCGGCAGTTCGACGAGTGTTGCGTTGGAGCGAATCGCTGATTCCGCGACCCTGTTCGACATCGTCGATCGCTACCTGCAGCTCCTCGGCAGCTACCCCTGTCGACCCATCGACGTATCGTTGGATGGCTGTGGACACGGACTCCCCCGCGATGACATGGAGCGTGAGAGCGTCGGTCACGATGGGGAGTTCGAAGCGGAGTCGCCGCGCTCTGCGATCCTTCCGGGTCGACATCCACATACCGAATCCGAGCCATCCAGCGGCCGCTCCGAGCACGGCGAGGGGGAGCACGGAGCGGCCCGGCCCTTCGACGAACAGATCTCCCTGAGAGACGAGTGCCCCGATGACTCCACCGGCAGCGGCGGTTGCGGAGCGCTTCAGGAGGATCTCGCTCTTCGACCACCCGAGTCCGGCATCCGCTGCCGGGGTCTCTTCGATTGGGCTCGGGTCGGACTCGATCGACTGAGGAGTCGGGCGCAGGTACCGCCCCACTCGCTCGGTCAGGTTCGTGGTTCGACCTCCGATGGCGATGAGGAGAATCCCCACAGCGAGTGTCAGGGCGACGGCGACGCTCATCGCATCACCCGGGGGGCGCTCGAGAGTCGGGCCGAATGCCTGGCCACGATGAATCCGAGGCCGGTCGAGACGAAGCCGATGGCGATGACCATCGCGCCGGTCGGTGTTCGATAGGCGGCTGCGGCCTGGGGGTTGGTCGCGATCGTCAGAGACAGCAGCGCCCACGGCGCGACCAGAGCAACGGTCGCCGTCATCCGTTGCTCCGTGAGGGCGGCTGCATGCGCACGTCGGAGGCGTAGTTCGTCGGAGACGGACACTCCGAGGGACGAGATGACGCTACCGACACGGTGTCCTCCGGAGCGATGAGCGAACGAGAGCGTTGCCAGAACCCGATCGCTCGTTGCGTCATCGAGTTCGTGCCGAAGTCGATCGAGTGAGGGTGTGAAGCCATCTCCGAACAGCACGGACTCTTCGACCTGTCGCGATGATGAGGCCAGGGGTTCGGGGGAGCGCCGGGCGGCTGCGATGAACGCATCGGGGAGAGTCGCCCCGGCGGCGACCCGCCCCTTCAACAGGGCGAGAAAGTCCGGCCACGCTTCAGCGATGGATTCTCGCTGCCGACGTCTCCTGCCTGCATCGACGACGACAGGAACCGCAGCCGCCAGCAGTGCAATTGCGATTGCTGCGGCCGGGACTGCCAGGAGGCCCAGGGCGAGGAACCCTGCAACGGTGCCGGCGGCTACTGCGGCCGGCAGTACCCAGGGAGACGGAAGGTCCGGTCTCGGCAGTCGCAGAGACGGCGTCCATCCGGAGACGACGATCCATGCGGCGGCCCCGGCCAGCACAGCGGCGACACCTCTCATGGTCGCCAACCGGTCGGGTCGAGGCGCGGATCGTCGGGTGTGCTGCCCGTCCAGTGGAGACCTGACGGACCCATCTCGAAGATTGGTTGCAGCGTGAACACTTCTTCGGAGAGCTGTTCCGGCACGAAAGCGATCTCCTCGACGATCCGGTTCCTGCCGGTACGACGGATGAAGACCACGAGGTCGATGACGGAGGCGACCGTGCGCCGCACGAACGGTATCGCCACGTTCTGACCGGCGAGAACGCTGTACGAAACGACCTTCTCCAAAGCGTCTCGAGCCGAATTGGCGTGGAGCGTCGCGATGCCGGAGCATCCTGCGTTGAGCGCCATGAGCATGTCGAGAGCCTCCGGCCCTCTCACTTCTCCCACGACGATCCGATCGGGACGTTGGCGCAGAGCTTCTCGAACAAGATCACGCAGCGAGATCTCGGCGCCCCCGTCGAGACCTGCATCGCGGGTCTGCATCTGCGTCATGTCCGGCAAGTCGGCGTCGATCTCGAAGACCTCCTCACACGTCACGACTCTCCGATCCGGGGGGACCTCTCGCAGGAGGCAATTGACGAGGGTTGTCTTGCCGGCCCCCGGCGCTCCGGCGACGAGTACCGAGAGGTCACTGCACATGGCGTCGTGGAGCAGTGCCGCCGATGGCGGCGTCAGTGTCCCGCGCTCGACCAGTTCGTCGAGACCGGTCGCGGTAACGACGAATTTCCGGATCTGAATGTTGAGACGATCCGGATGCGTGACGGGAGGACCTGTGATGTGAACCCGTGATCCGTCAGCGAGCTGTGCGGACACGATGGGCGACGATAGGTCGACCCGCCTCCCGGTTCCTGCGAGGAGCTGGTCGGCGAACCGGCGAAGCGTTGACGTGTCGGCAACGATCGGCACGAGCTCCTTGATGCCGTTTCGAACGACGAAGGTCCGGTGTCCCCCGATGACGATGATCTCCTCAACGGTTGGATCGTCGAGGAGCTCCCCGAGGAATCCAAGCCTGTGGGGAGGAGCTGTCACCGTCATGAGAGCGGCTCCAACGTTGCGAGCGATCGTCTCAGGCGACCATCCGGCCGTTTCGCGGCCAGAGATGCGGCGCGAACTGCGGCGCGATCCTGGATCACGGCGGATGGTTCGATGCCCGTCCACTCCCTGGCGGCACTGACAACATTCCCCTGATCGTGAGGGGCGACCCGATTCAAGACGACGGTCGGTGGTGGTCCCGACCAGGCCGCGACCAGTTGAGCAGCGCGAACGACACCGACTGCGCTCGCGTCGACGACGAGCACGGCTACGTCCGACCGCTTGAGAACCTGATCATCGGCCTCCGCGGTCCCCAGATCCACGATCACCCGGTCGAATGCGACAACAGCTGCGTCGATCACATCGTCGATCATCGCCGGTCTGAGGGGAGCCTCTCCGATGCGATGAGAACCGGTGATCACCGAGATAGGTCCTACCCGGTGCAGTGCTTGGTCGGCGATGGCCCCTGCCATCCGTACGTGATCGGCTGCGTCGGTGATGTCGGGACGAGGAGGTAAGCCAAGCCGGATGGCGATCGATGGCGCCGTCATATCGAGATCGACGAGCAGGGTCGACGATCGACCGCCGGATTCCCAAGCAAGTGCAACTGCGATCTCGGTCGTGCCGGGTGCACCACGTGATCCGATCACAGAGATGACCGAACCCGTTCCGCTCCGGTCCATCGAGACGGAAGACGGCGAGATGAAGCGGATCGCGGTCACGATCGTACGAACGTCCGCCGTGTCCGGGAGCAGTTCGTCAACGCCGGCCGTGCTGAGCATCATGGCTGCAGGTCCGTCCTCCTGGGGATGGATGCCCAAGACCCCGAGGCCGGCTCTCTGCCAGGCAGCGATCTGGACCGGTGTAACCCACGACACCTCACCGCCGGCGACGACGACATCGATGTCCTCGGCATGCTCCTCGATCTCGTGGGGTTGGAACGCTCGCAGCACGATCCGGAGTTCGGCGGTCTCCCTGGCATAGGACACGAGACCCGGTTCCCAGTCTCGGGCGGAGAGGACCGTGGCGACGCGAACGCTCATCCTCCGACCCGGACCAGGTCGAGATCGCTCCCGTTCATCGCTGCGGTGAGAGACGCGGCGAGAGCGTCATCGACGGCGAGGAGGAGCTGGATCTGATCGCCGTTCACTGAGGAGTCGGAGACGGTCGCGTCGACGACGAAGACGGACGACGCGACAAGGCGGGTCTCGGCGGGCTCTCCCGGGCGGGACGTCGACGCGTATATGTCGACGCGATCACCCGGATCGATTCGACCGAGCACTGCGTGGGCGCCATCAAGTTCGAGTGCAAGGAGATCGGGTGCCGCCTGCACCTCGGGAGAGCGCAGCAGGCTTGGAAGGAGTGGCTCTCCCGCGGCGATCGGCGCAACCAGGACCCAATCGGAGAGCTCGCCCGGTTCGTCTCCTACAACGAGACCGGCCGGGTCGGTCGCGTTCCTTACGGTGAGGTCCAACTCCACCAGTGGTGTGCCGGAGGGGAGATCAGAGCCTGCGACGAGCACCGGGACAGTCGGCACGGGACGGGTCATCCAGAGCACGAGGAGCGCCGCGACCGCGGCGAGGCCAACGCCGAGCAGGGTCCTTGTATCCGGTCGGGGAATCGACAGGCTCCGCAGGTGTACACCGACGGCCATCAGCGGCCCTCCATTGAGACGATGTGGGCGATAGCGATGTACCGCTCGGCGTCTCCGTCGATGACCACAACGTGGTCGACACCGACTGCATCAACTACGCCGCGGTAGAGGTGACCGTCTGCTGTGGAGAGCACGATCTGTTCGGTGCGATCCTCGGAATCGAGGAGTCGATCCCGCAGGGTCTGACGTCGCCGGGCGGCGGCACGAGCCGCTGCCTGCTCTGCATCAAGGGTGTCATCCAGACGATTCCGAAGCGAACGTCCCAGCCGAACCAAGTCCGGATGTCCAAACGGATCCATTCCCCGTCACCCCCTGTTCCGCCCGCCAAGGATGCCTTCCTCTCCTTACATATCACACCAAGACGCAAGTGGGAATAGGTGCGTTTCGCGACCCTGGTCGGAGTTTCGCGGTCTGTGGACGGCAGCGAGCTGCCAGCCACCAGCTTCCAGCCTTCAGCAAGACAAGATCTGCGGTTCGTCGGCTACGGAATACGGATTACGGAATACGGATCACGGAATACGACTACCTTCTCCCCATGCCCACCGACCCCTTCCTCGTCCCCGACCCCAGCCCGGAGCGCCGCGTCTTCGTGAACCGGACGCTGAACATGCGCTCGATCAAGGCGATCGGGTACGACATGGACTACACGCTGACGCAGTACCACGCCGAGGCTTGGGAAGAGTGCGCGTTCGGCCACGCCAGGGATCGGCTGGCCGCATTGGGGTGGCAGGTCGAATCGCTCGAGTTCGACGCATCGATGGTGAGTCGGGGCCTCGTCATGGATCTCGAACTCGGGAATCTTCTCAAGGCGACCCGATTCGGGTGGGTGATCCGGGCGATGCACGGCATACGGTTCCTCGACTACCGCGACCTTCGACGCGCCTACTCGGGGATACTCGTCGATCTTGCCGAGGATCGATATGTGTTCCTGAACACGCTCTTCTCGCTCTCGGAGGCGAGCCTCTTCGCCCAGTGCGTCGAGCTTCTCGATGCAGGGAAGCTCCCGAGGGGTCTTGGCTATGGGGAGCTGTTCGCTGCGGTGAGGGCGGCAATCGATGGAGCGCATCGGGACGGTCTCCTCAAGGCGGATGTGCTCGCTGATCCCGAGCGATTCATCAATCTCGACAGCGACATCGTCGACAGTCTTCTCGACCAGAAGCACGCAGGGAAGCGGATGATGCTGATCACGAACTCGGAGTGGAGCTTTGCCAACGAGATCATGACCTACACGTTCGATCGGTACATGCCCGAGGGTCAGACCTGGCGTGACCTCTTCGGTACGGTGATCGTGTCCGCTGCGAAACCCGGCTTCTTCACCTCGTCGAATCCGCTCTACAAGGTCGTCGACGAGGAGAGCGGTCTCCTCCAACCGCATCACGGGTCGATCGAGCACGGTGACGTCTTCTACGGTGGCAACGCGCGGCTTGTCGAGGAGTACCTCGGCCTGTCGGGCGACGAGATTCTCTATGTCGGAGATCATCTCTTTGGAGACGTTCACTTTTCCAAAGCGCTCCTCCGATGGAGAACAGCGCTCATCTTGCAGGAGCTCGAATCCGAGTCGCGAGCGCTCTCCGAGTTCCTTCCCACCCAGCAGCGCCTCGAAGAGTTGATGGCGAAGAAGGAGCAATTCGAAGCGAAGTTGAGTGCTCTGCGACTTGCCGCCCTGCGTGCCCGCGATGGATACGCGGAGCCGATGTTCGAAGTGAGCGACGGGGAGACCGCGATCGTCGAGACGAGGAACGAGATCCTGGCACTCGACGACGTGATCGCCCCGCTTGCGATCGAGGCCGGGCGCCTCCGCAATGAGGCCTGGGGGCTCATGATGCGGGCCGGTGCAGACAAGAGTCTGCTCGCGAGGCAGGTTGAGAGGTACGCCGACATCTACACATCACGGGTCTCGAACCTGTTGTACCCCGGCCCGTACGCGATGTTCAGGATCGGACGATTGGATCTTCCTCACGACCCGCATCCGCAGCACGAGTCGAGCTGACAGCAAACAGCGGACAGCAAACAGACAACAGCGGACAGCCAACAGCGGACAGCAAACAGCCGGACCCGACTGCAAGTCGAAACCTAGCCGGGGCCCTGTCCCCGTCTGGCTGTTGGCTGTTGGCTGTCCGCTGTCTGCTACTCGTCCTCCAGATCTGCTTCTTCTACCACGATGTCGAAGCGGTCCACGCAGTCGGCACATCGGTACGGAACGACGTCTCCCGGCATCGGTGGGTAATCGGGTGAGAATCTGACCAACAGGTAGGCAGTACCGCCGCATTCGACACACACGATCGATTCCGCGAGAGGACTCATCGAATCTCCTTCACTTGACCGTGATGACAGTGCAGTCCGCGGTGTGAGCGACCTTGTGGGTCACGCTCCCGAGGAACAGTCCGGAGAAGTCTCCGAGACCGCGACGGCCCATGACGACAACATCGGCCCCGGTCGCGTTCGCCGTCTCGCAGATCGTTTGCGCGGGCGAACCGAGTTCCACAGTCGTGGACACCTTCGCGACACCGAGTTGACGGGCCCGCTCGGCCGCGCTCTCAACGATCTTCTCACCGGCCGTTTGGAGAACCGACCTGGATTCCGCATAGAGCCCCTCGAGTTCGGCATACGCACCGAGGGCGAGAGGAACGGTCGACGCGTAAGACACGACGTTCAAGATGGTGAGATCGGCTTCGTACTTGGTCGCGAGATCCGCAGCGAACTCAACAGCGCGGTCGCCATGGCTGGAGCCATCGACTGCTACCAGGATGTGAGACACCATTCGACACCTCCTTCACCCCCAGTCTCGCGCGTTGGAACGGATCCGACTAGGGCATCTCGGAAGGGAGATCGGGCAATCTGGTACGATCGTGGCGCCATCGACCCTCGTGGGAGAGCGACGCAGGTCGCGCCGAAGGAGCAACCACCCCGGCAATCTCGCAGGCACCCGGACCGCGGGGCGAGGCGCATCTGGAGAGCAGGGCTGTGGCCCTCACCGAAGGGGAAAGCCGCTGAGGCGGTGAATCTCTCAGGTCATCCGACAGATGGGGCGAACGCACCGACGCGTCCCAACTGAGGAGCAGCCGATGACAGACACACCATTCCCGGATCTCGGACCGACCGGCGACTTCCTCTCACGCCACATCGGCCCGTCGAACGCGGACACCGCGGACATGTTGACCACCGTAGGTGCCACCTCGATGGAGGATCTGATCGATCGTGCCGTCCCTGCCCAGATCAGGACCGAGCGTGACCATGACCTCCCGGGCCCAATGTCTGAGACCGATGCGATCGCTCGCCTCCGCGCTCTCGCGGACCGGAACGAGCCGTACACGTCCCTCATCGGCATGGGCTATACCGGAACGATCTTGCCTGCGGTTATCCAACGCAACGTGCTCGAGAACGCCGGCTGGTACACGGCCTACACGCCGTACCAACCCGAGATCTCGCAGGGACGGCTCGAGGCCTTGCTGAACTTCCAGACGATGGTGTCGGATCTGACCGGCATGGACATGTCGAACTCTTCGCTCCTCGACGAGGGGACGGCTGCGGCCGAGGCGATGGCGATGTTCAAACGTGTGAACCGACGCTCGGGTCCGGTCTTCTTCGTTGATGAGGCCGCACACCCACAGACGGTCGAAGTCATCAAGACGCGGGCCCTTCCTCTGGGCCTCGAGGTTGTTGTCGGCGATGCCCACGGTGACCTCCCGGATGGCACATTCGGCGTGCTCATCCAGTACCCGGGGACTCATGGAACGATCCGTGACCACGCCGATGCGGTCCAACGGATTCACGCCGCCGGAGCGCTCGTTGTGTTCGCCGTCGATCTGTTGGCGATGACGCTGATCACCCCGCCCGGCGAGTTCGGTGCCGACGCCGTGGTCGGCAGTTCGCAGCGATTCGGCGTCCCCATGATGTTCGGAGGACCACACGCAGCGTTCATGGCGACCCGCGAGGAGTACAAACGGCAACTTCCCGGGCGCATGGTCGGCGTCTCGAAAGACGCAGACGGGCGCATCGCGTTGCGTCTCGCGCTCCAGACACGTGAACAACACATCCGGCGCGAGAAGGCGACGTCGAACATCTGCACGGCACAGGTATTGCTCGCCGTCATGGCGGGTATGTACGGCGTCTACCACGGTCCGGACGGCCTCGTTCGAATCGCTACCCGTATCCACAGACTCGCCAACGCTCTTACCGCCGGGCTTCGGGCCGGCGGCATGACGGTCCTCAACGACTCCTGGTTCGACACGATCACGGTTGAGGTTGCCAACGCAGAAGAGACGCTTTCAAGGGCGCGGCACCGCAGGATCAACTTGCGAGCCGTTGATGCCACAACGGTCGGCGTGACACTGGATGAAACGATCACGATCGCTTATGTCGATGCCCTCTTCGAGGTGTTCGGCGTGGAGGCTGTCGCCGATGCGCTCGTCGACACTGCTCCGTCGGGGATCCCTGGAGCGTTGGAGCGCACGACGGACTTCATGACCCACGACGTGTTCCACATCTATCGGTCCGAGACCGAGATGATGCGGTACCTCAGACGACTCCAGGATCGCGACATCGCCCTCGATCGGTCGATGATCTCCCTCGGCTCATGCACGATGAAACTGAACGCGGCGACGGAGATGGCCGCCGTGACGTGGCCTGAGTTCTCCGACATCCACCCGTTCGTCCCTCTTGACCAGGCAGCCGGCTACCTCGAGTTGATCGCCGACATGGAGCGATGGCTTGCGGACCTGACCGGCTATGAGGCCGTATCGGTGCAGCCCAATTCGGGCGCTCAAGGGGAGTTCGCCGGTCTTCTTGCGATCAGGGCCTATCACGAGTCCCGCGGTGAGGGGCACCGCGATGTGTGTCTTATCCCGGCATCCGCTCACGGAACGAACCCCGCCTCGGCATCGATGGCGGGGATGCGGGTCGTCGTCGTGAAGACAAGCGACGATGGAAGCATCGATGTGGACGATCTGCGGGCGAAGGCAACCCAACATGCCGACGCACTCGCCGCCATCATGGTCACCTACCCATCGACGCACGGCGTCTTCGAGGACTCGATCGTCGAAGTCTGCGACATCGTCCATCAGTACGGCGGACAGGTCTATCTCGACGGTGCAAACCTCAACGCGATGGTCGGGATCGCCGAACCCGGCGGCTTCGGCAGCGACGTCTCCCACCTCAATCTCCACAAGACGTTCGCGATCCCGCACGGCGGCGGAGGCCCCGGTGTCGGCCCGATCGCGGTGAAGGCACATCTCGCTCCGTTCCTCCCGGGGCATCCGCTCATCCCGGACATGCCGGGACATGAGGACGGTATCGGTGCTGTTGCGTCCGCTCCGTGGGGTTCGGCCGGCGTGCTCGCGATCTCCTGGGCCTACATCGCGATGATGGGGGACTCGGGTCTTCGCTCAGCTACCGAGATGGCGATCCTCAGCGCCAACTACGTTGCCGCCCGCCTCGCCCCCTTCTACCCGGTGCTGTACACAGGCAACGACGGGTTCGTCGCTCACGAATGCATCATTGACATTCGTGGCATCCAGCACGACACGGGCGTTACGAACGAGGATGTGGCGAAGCGTCTCATCGACTATGGCTTCCACGCCCCGACGATGTCGTTCCCCGTTGCCGGGACGCTGATGATCGAACCGACCGAGTCTGAATCGAGATTCGAACTCGATCGCTTCTGTGACGCAATGATCGCCATCAAGGGCGAGGTCGACGCCGTCGCATCTGGCTCGGTTGAGATTGAGGAGAGCGCGTTGCGGCGTGCTCCTCATCCGGCCGAGGATCTTCTCGTTGATGAGTGGGATCGTCCATACGAACGTGAGACTGCCGCCTACCCGGTGGATGGCTTGCGCAGGAACAAGTACTGGGTGCCGGTGAGTCGGATCGACAACGCGTTCGGCGACCGTCACGTCGTCTGTGCCTGCCCCCCGATGGAGGCATACGAGATGGGGACCGAGGGCGGTTTCGAGATGGTGCAGAATCAGGTATTCACCGATGAGTGATGACTTCTCGTTCCACCAGAAGCCCAAGGGGTTGTTCAAGTGGTTCCTGCAGGCACCGAAGTGGCTCTATCGGGCGCACCTCGGTTTCTTACTCGGGTCGCGGTTCCTGCTGCTCGAGCACATCGGACGCAAGTCGGGGAACCTGTATCAGACACCGCTGGAGGTTGCTCATCACGATCCGGAGCGCGACGAGTACATCGTGACGTCGGGGACCGGTGTGAAGGCAGACTGGTACCGGAACATCCAGGCGAGTCCTGCGATCTCAATCTGGTTGGGGAATCATCAGTACCCGGTGGTGCAGCGCTTCCTCCCGACCGATGAGGCCGTCGAGGTCATGAAGGGTTACGAGCAGGAGCATCCCAAGGCAGCGGCGAAACTCGAGTCGATGATGGGGGTCTCCCACGATGAGACCCAGGAGTCGTGGATGGCGATGATGGAAACGATCCCGATGATCGGGTTCACGCCCCAGCGACAATAGAGGCCTCGCTCTCCCCGATCATCACCCAACGGTTCCAGCGCCAGAAGATGACGGAGGCGACGCCGAGCGCCAATCCGGCCACTACGTACATCGGTCCCCATCCCGCTGAGTCGATGATCGCTCCGAGGATCGGTCCACCGACGAGCGTCCCGACATCGAATAGGGCCGTGAAGAACGACATGGCGGAACCGCGGTCGGTGTCCGGTGCACGGTCGACGAGGAGAGATGTGAGAATCGGGAAGATGAAGCCA
>JAOZMA010000305.1 GCA_029934555.1 Acidimicrobiia bacterium
AAGAGATGCGATACGGTCACCATGCAAGGACGATGACCGCGAATCCACATGGACGCATCGTCGTGAGGAGCATCGAGGAGGATGACGTGACCGAGAAAGCCACACCAGCGGAGCGTAAGGCTCAGGGCAAGGCAATCCGAAAGACAGTTCCAAGATCGAGCCACGCCGAATGGTCACCGGCCCAAGATCGTCCCGATCCAGTGTCCATGATTACCGAGCAAGATGCAGGGAGACTCCAGTGGCTCGTGCCCATACGCCACTATCGGATGGCTGAGAGTGCGTTCTCGTTCTATCGGGGTGCCGCGAAGATCATGGCGTCCGACCTCTCGGGGACACCAGTAACCGGGCTGAATGCTCAGATCTGTGGTGATGCTCACCTGTCGAACTTCGGTTCATTCGCTTCCCCGGAGCGGCAACAGGTCTTCGACATCAACGACTTCGACGAAACCCTTCCCGGTCCCTGGGAATGGGATCTGAAGCGCCTCGCAACCAGTTTCGTTCTCGCCGGCCGCGACAACGGATTCGACGACGATGACATTCGCACGATGACCAAGAATTCCGTTGAGGGCTACCGACAGGCGATGGTCAAGTTCACTGCGGACAGCACCCTCGACATCTGGTACGCGCACCTGACACTCGACCAGATCCTCGACGCGCTTCCGAAGAAGAAAGATCGGAAGAAGGGCGAGAAGCGAGCTGCAAAGGCTCATTCGAAGGGCAGCTTGTCGGCGATGGCCAAGCTCACGGAGACGGTCGACGGTAAGGCTCGGATCAAGAGCGAACCACCGCTTCTAGTACCGCTCCGCGACGTTCCCAGACAGGGGCATCCTGAAGAGCTTCACAAGGCCATCGAGGAAAGCTTGACTCTCTACAAAGAGACTCTCAACGACGATCTCAAAGTGCTGCTGAACCGATATCACATCGTCGATGCCGCCGTGAAGGTCGTTGGAGTCGGCAGCGTTGGAACCCGCTGTTTGATCGTGCTGCTCGAAGGGAGAGATGCCGGCGATCCGCTCTTCCTCCAGATCAAGCAAGCCGATGATTCGGTTCTTGAGGAGTTCCTGCCGAAGAGCCCCTATCCCGATCACGGGCATCGTGTGGTTGAAGGGCAACGACTCATGCAGGCAGCGAGCGACATCTTCCTCGGCTGGTCGAAGGACGACAAGGGCTCCCAGTTCTACTGGCGCCAACTGTACGACATGAAGGGGTCGGCCGATGTCGCCAAGATGAGCGCACGTCGACTGTCGGGCTACGGGTCGCTCTGTGGATGGACCCTCGCCCATGCCCACGCCCGCTCGGGGGATCAGCTCGAGATCGCGGGCTACCTGGGTAACAGCGACACGTTCGCCGAGGCCGTGACCGACTTCGCATTCGCCTACGCGGACCAGAACCAGAGCGACTACGAAGCGTTCACGGCCGCCATCGCATCCGGACGCATCGCTTCCGCCAAGGGATAGGGCACCACGCCGGGAGAGATCGGGAGCGATCGACGAGCGCCGGTGGCGAGTAGGCCGTCACCGACGCTCTGAGAGAGTCCGGTGCGTCGTTGGTCGTAGGCGTTGCGCGAGAAACCCCGCCCTGTCGGTGGGGAGGTACCGAGGGCGGGGCTTCTGAATCCGGGACGTGTCGATCGCCCGGACGATATGTCGGACTGGTCTAGGACTCGACGGCGTCGCCGACCTCATCGGCCGACTTCGAGAGCGCCTTCTGGAGATCTTCGTAGTCACCCTTGCTGATCGCCTTGGAGACCTGCTTGTCTGACTTCACCAACGCAGCCTCGACACGGTCGAGATACTTGTTGTCAACAACAACAACGACGGCAGATGAGTTCGGCGGGAAGTACTCATCGAGTTCGACACCGAGTTCCTTCTCCTCATGCTTCTTCGTGAAATGCCCCAACAACGCACCGATACCGGCACCGATCGCCGTCGACAACAGCAGCGGGGGAGCGAACAGACCGACGACGAGGCCAATGCCTCCACCGATCCATGTACCGGCCGCGGTCGTTCCGTCGCCCTTTGCAAGAACGTCGACATCGCCGTTGGCGTCGCGGCTCATCACCACAGCACCCTCGATCTTGAAGTCGTCGCCCTCGGCACTCTTGAGCGACTCGAAGTCTGCCTTCGCCGACGTCGCATCTGCATACGACGCAACGTACAAGGCGAGATTGTCACCTGATGACATAGATATGTGTCCTTTCTCTGACACGCGTGTCTGACTCTTCGTCGGGTAGTACTTCCCCGACGCGAACTCGTCGGTTGGTGACGATACCTTCACATACGAGGGATGCCACCAGTAACGACCAGTCCTTAGCGCCCATACTATAGTCCCTAGTCTTCAAACTAGAGCAGTTCGTAGTTCTCGACCTACATCGAAGCTCGCCAGGCTCCAGGCTCCTTCTGAAGCGACCTGCGAGCGTCTACTGTCGCAACAGAACAGCCACAAGAACGAGATGGAAGGTGGAGTCATGACCAGCAAGGATGATGCGAAGGGTGCCTCGGGTTCGACTGAGGTTGTGGTTCCGGATCATGTGGTTGAGGCGGCTCAGGTGGGTGCGGCTGGGAAGCAGTCGAGGGATGCGACGCCGGGTTGGGTGGGGAAGTTTGTGTGGTCGTCGTTGTGGAAGGCCGTTGCGGTTGTGCTCCTCACGTTGTTCTTCTTGTCGGTAGCGTGGAAGGCGCAGACGTTGTTGCGGATGTTGGGTGTGTCGGTGTTCTTTGCGTTGGCGATGATCCCTGCGGTGAAGTACATGAATGAGCGGTGGGGTTGGAAGCGTGGTGCTGCGGTTGGTGCGATCTACGGCGGGTTGGTCCTGTTTGTTGTGTTGATGGTGGTGGTGTTGATTCCTGCGATCTCGTCGTTCGCTGATCAGGTGAATGTGGACTCGGGCGGTATGGCGGACAAACTCAACGGCTACAGCCAGGATCTTGTTGGTCGGGATGTGATTGCTCAGTCGACGGCGACTGATGCGGGTG
>JAOZMA010000306.1:0-2299 GCA_029934555.1 Acidimicrobiia bacterium
TCGTCAACCGGGTCGTTGCGATGACCGGGCGCTACTTCGATGGGGTCATCCAGGAGCAGGTCGATCTCAGTGAGCAGGACGATGCGCTGATCGCCTCTGTCGATGAGACCCTCGCCGAAGTTGGCCAACTGATCTCCGACGTGAAGCTCCGTGCCGGGTTGAAACGGGCGATGGCCGGTGCGCAGACCGTCAACGTGTACCTGAACGAGCAGGAGCCATGGAAGACGGCAAAGACCGATCTGGTCCGAACCGGTACGACGCTCAGTGTCGCCATCGACGCTATTGCAGGCATCGCCGTCGCCCTCTACCCGTACCTCCCGTTCACGACTGTCAAGCTCCTCGAAGCGTTCTCCGTGCCGATGGGGGAGCACGGACCGGCGTGGGAACGCCCGGCGATCCCCGCGGGAACCGAGCTCGGTGAGCTGGGACCGTTGTACGCCAAGATGGAGCCGTTCACCGACGACGAGTGAGGTTTCGATGACGACCTGGGTCGATAGCCATTGTCACGTCTTCATGCTCGACGATCCGCCCGGTGCGGTCGATCGGGCCGTCGCCGCGGGTATCGAATGGATGCTCGTCCCGGGGGTTGATCTCGAAACGAGTCTCCAGGCACGCCGACTCGCTTCCGAACGCCCGGACCGGGTGTTGTGGGCAACAGGCCTGCACCCCCACGATGCCGAACACTGGGACGAGCAACAAGCCAGGATCTCCGCCCTCGCCGTCGAAGCCGCCGCCATCGGCGAGGTCGGCCTCGATTACTACCGAAACCTGTCACCTCGCGACGATCAGAAGCGGGCATTCAGGGATCAGGTTCAGCTCGCCTCTGATCTCGGCAAACCGGTGATCGTCCATACCAGAGATTCATTTGCCGACGTCTACGAGATCCTCGGCGAGGCGGATCTGGGGGAGAAGGCGGTCCTTCACTGTTGGACGGGTGGTCCCAGGTGGACGAAGCGATTCCGGGAACTCGGGGCGACGTTCTCGTTCGCAGGACCGATCACCTACGCCACGGGGGACACGTTGCGACTCGGTGCCGCAGAGGCACCTCCCGAGCGCACCCTCGTCGAGACAGACACCCCGTACTTGACTCCGGAGCCACACAGGAGCGAGACCAATCGGCCCGAGTGGTCGATCCTCAACGGCATCGCACTCGCGGAGATCTGGGACATGGACGCAGACGACGTCGCCCGGAGCACTTCCGAGAATTCGGCGCGTGTCTTCGGAACACCGCGTGGATGAACCGGGCCCTCAGGGGAAGGCAACGATCCGTGGCCTCCTCGCCGAATACGGGCTCCGTCCGAACCAGTCGTACGGACAGAACTTCCTCGTCGATCCGAACGTCATCCGAAGGATCGTACGACTCGCGGACCTCTCGTCCGCCTCGAACGTCGTGGAGATCGGAGGAGGGACCGGCACACTCACAGGGGCACTCGCAGCGACCGGCGCCCGGGTGGTTGTGTATGAGATCGATGCCGGTCTCGTCCGAGTTCTCGAGGATTCCGTTGGGGATCTGCCCAACGTCGAGATCCGGCATGAAGACGCTGCTCAAGCCGACATGGCAGACGTTCTCGCCGATGGACCGTGGTCTCTCGTCGCCAACCTCCCGTACAACGTCGGCACCGGGATCGTTCTCGACGCTTTGCGACACGCACCCGACATAGACCGGATGGTGATCATGGTGCAACGTGAGGTCGCCGATCGTCTCCTCGCGGGTCCCGGGTCGCGCAGCTACGGGATTCCTTCTGTCGTCACGGCACTCCACGCGTCGGGGTCGGTTGCATTCACGGCTCCTCCGAGTGTGTTCTATCCGACCCCATCGGTCGACTCGACGGTGGTCGAACTCGTGCGACATCCTGCTCCGGACGGAGCGGAGCGAGCCGTCGAGTTCGCGACCGTGGCGTTCGGACAGCGGAGGAAGATGCTGCGAAGGAGCCTTGCGGGCATCATCCCTGATACGGTCCCGGTACTCGAACGATGCGGGATCGATCCAACAGCGCGACCAGAGGATCTGTCGCCCGACGACTTCGTAGCCATCGCAGTGGAGGTTGGTGCGTGAAGGCCAATGCCTATGCCAAAGTCAATCTCGGTCTCCAGATCCGATCGCGAGAAGCCGACGGGTTCCACCCGCTTCGGGGCATCTTCCAGAACGTCGATTGGTTCGACGGCATCACCGTGGAGGACGCAGACGAGGACGCCATGGAAGTTCTCGGTGGGGGAGCGCCGGCAGATGACACGAACCTCGCATGGAAAGCCATCGCCTCTGCGAGAGATGCCGGGAGGGGCGCTCATCCGACACGAG
>JAOZMA010000306.1:2309-2961 GCA_029934555.1 Acidimicrobiia bacterium
AGTCCTGACCAAGCGGATTCCGTCACCTGCAGGACTCGGTGGTGGAAGTGCCGACGCGGCTGCTGCCCTCAGTCTCGCGGCCCGTCGCTTCTCGGTGTCGTTCGACGACGTCCGGAGAATCGCCGTCGATCTCGGCTCCGACGTGCCGTTCGCCGTTGTTGGAGGCACGGCGATCGTCACGGGTCGCGGTGAGTTCGTGTCTCCACAGCCCGATGCATCCGGGTTCGCTCTCGCCGTCATAGTGCCCCCGGTCGCCCTCGAAACGGCGGCGGTCTACCGCGCCTGGGACGAGCTCGACGGTCCAAAGGGGCCGGGGATCAACGCAGACGATCTGCCGCCGATGCTTCGTCAGTACGCACCGCTCGCCAATGATCTGTACCCGGCCGCCGTCTCGATCGATCCGGCCATCGACGAGTGGAGATCCGAACTTGCATCCCGATGGGGTGTTCCTGTGATGATGACGGGGAGCGGCGCAGCGTTGTTCGCCTACTTCCCGACGCGTTCTGAGGCGGAAGATGCAGTGTCTGTCGCCCCGGAAGGAGCGACCGCGGCCCAGGCGGCCGAACCGATCAACCGAGGGTGGGAGATTGTTGGATAGCTGCCAGCTGCCAGCTCTGAGCCATGAGCTCTGAGCAAGAGGGGCACGGTCCTC